>NZ_PZZL01000004.1:300000-527128 GCF_003046185.1 Phreatobacter oligotrophus | reverse complement strand
GATGAGCAGCCTTGGCAGGCTTTTTGGTTGAAGTAGAAGTGCAAGATCTTCCCGTCCTCTTCCCGGGAGAAGCGGTTCGGCAACTCCTCGCCCATAGGGCAACGATACGTGTCGGTATCGGGCCGGTAGGTGAAGTCGTCCTTCGCCCACAGCCCGCGGGCGCGAGCTGGTGAGGTGTCAGGTTTCGGCACCAGTGCCGTGATGCCTGCCTCGTCGCAGGCGCGTAGTTGCCAGCCCTCGTAGTAACCGCGGTCGGCGAGCACCGTTAGGCTTTCAGCCTCTGTCTCGATCTTGGCCGCAGTGGCCATCGGCAGCAACTGCGAGCGGTCGCTCCCCTTGTTGGTCAGTTCATGTGCGACCACCAGATGATGCCGGGCGTCCACGGCCGTTTGCATGTTGTACCCCACCACACCGCGGCGATCGTTGGCCGTCGCCATGGCACGGGCGTCCGCGTCGGTGAGTGAGAGCTGGCCGTCAGGAGCGGTCTCAAGCTGCCGGCCGATCTCCTCCAGTTCAACGAGGCGACCGCGCAGCAAGGCGAGCCGCTCCTTCAGGCGCTCCATCTTGGCAGCAGGCGGAGCCGCATCTGCCCGATCCGCAGCATCGAGGTCCGCCATGTATTGCTCGATGCTCTCTTCCACATGCGCCTTGCGGCGGGCGAGCTTAGCCTTTGTGAAGTTCCTCTCATGGGTGTTCACAGCCCGGAACTTCGACCCATCGATTGCAACGACACTGCCGCCGACAAGGCCAAGTGCTCGACAGACCGCGATGAACCTCTGGCACGCCTGCTTGATCGCGAGCGCATTGTTGTGCCGGAAGTCCGCGATCGTTTTGAAGTCGGGAGCCAGCTTCCCCGTCAGCCACATCAGCTCGACATTGCGGCCCGCTTCCCGCTCCAGTTTCCGGCTCGACGTCAGTTGGTGCACGTAGCCATAGATGTAGAGCTTCAGCATCATGCCGGGCGCGTAACCCGGCCGTCCCGTCGCCGCAGGATGGACGCGCGTGAAGCCTAGCGCTCCCAGATCAAGCTCATCCACGAAGGCGTCGATCACCCGAACCGGATTGTCCGGGCCGACATAATCTTCGAGGCATGGAGGTAGAAGCGAAGGCTGGTGGCGATCAGACGCCTCGACAAAACGTCCCATCCGGCACCTCCGAACCAGCTGTCAAAGGATATCACAGCGCGGGTTTCCACACAGCCTCGGCCCAGAACGTGACGTCGAACGATTGGGCTAGATGAACTCGTTTCGTGTCGCCGAAGCAGCATTCACGTTTGAGTTGGCTCGGCAAAAAAGGGTGTGTTGGACAGCCGGCATCTGGTTGCCCAGCCACCCTGAACAGTCCGATGGCCGGGGGCCGCGGTAAGAGCGTCAGAAAAAGTTCTTCAAGCGGTTCAAAGGTACTTTAACGCTCGCACCATCGACATAAGCCATTGGCAAGCTGCGATATTCGCACTCCTGCTTCCCCCACCATCCCACCTGAAGATTCCCAGTATTTTCGGGTTTTGCAGGGCTCATGGCGCTGGCCGCGGATCAACGGTGCTCGCGGTCACCGTGGACCACCGCCAAGGCCGAGCCCAAACAGGATACAGCTCAGGCGTTGCCCGCCACGATGGGCGTCACGCGGCCGCTGATGAAACAGATTGTGCGGGGTCAGTCCCGGTCGGATGGCGCGTCGTTGCTGCGCTTCTGCGGGCTGACGCCGGGCTTGCGCCCGCGCCGCAGGGGCTTTTCCCCCAAGGGGCGCAAGAGCGGCTCTGGGATCGTGAAGATTCGCTCGCCGAGCTGGCAGACGGCATCGCCGTTCTCCTCGATCCGCATCAGCCGCATCGGCTTTCCGCCCGACCGAACCTGAACCCACTCGCCGACTTGCAGCTTGGGTGCGGGATCTCGTCCGACCAGCAACGTACCAAGCCAATCATGTCGTGTTGTTGTACGGGTCATGGCGCGACCGTCGCAGGTCCGACGTCGTCCACAATAACAAGAGTTAGAAGGCGAAATTATTTTGGACGCATGAGCCACGAATGCATGGGGCGTGGACCTTTATCACGCTCCAAAGCGTAGCGATGCCGGGCCATCGGTACTGTTGACCCTGCGAGTTCATGGCGTCATCTGATTCGCGCATTTTGGCGCCGCGCGCGGATGTCCGGCTGCCGCCACCCCACAGCCCGACAATCCCGGCGCCGGCCTTCAGTTCCTTTCACGGGGAAAGGGGCGGCTGAGGAAGCGGCTTCCGGCAAGGCCGAAGCGCCAGGGCCGATCGACGGCGCGGCTGATGCCGATGCGCGGTCCGGTCTGGATCGTCGCGCGCGCCTGCGGGAGGTCGAGCCGGAACGGAGGGGCGAGGATGCTCGCGCCGTCATGCGCACCGGTGATGCCGAGAGCCTCGGTGAGGCGACCGGGGCCGGAACACAGAAGGCGAGGCTCACCGGTGCGTCGCCGCTCCGCCATGACGGTCATACCCATCGTCGGCTCCAGGGCGCGGATGAGCACCGCGGCGCCCGGCTCCGTCACGATGTTGGCGCACCAGTGCAGGCCGTAGGAGCGGTAGACGTAGATGGCGCCGGCCGGGCCGAACATGGTCGCGTTGGACCTGCCCGGTCCGCGGAAGCTGTGGGATGCCGGATCGTCCCGACAATAGGCTTCGGTCTCGACGATGATGCCGCCGACGCCGTCGAGGCTGAACAAAGCCCCGATGAGCCGCGCCGCCACGGCCACTGCGTCCCCCATCAGGTCGCCTTCCGCCAGTACCGTCATGATGCCGCCCCCTCGGCCCGAGCGTTCCGCAAGGACAGGCGGGAACTGCGACATGGCCGCGACGTTGGAGGGGCACCCAAGAACCGGTTGCGGGGCGCAACACCGTGGAGACGAGGAAACACATCGAAGCCAAGCGGGATGACATCCTGCTGACCGCGATCGCGCGCAACGGGCCGCTGAGCGAGGCGGCGCAGCGCGCCATTCTGGCGCTGCCCTCGGCGACGCGCAGGTTCGAGCGCGGCAAGCCGATCATCGAACAGCAGGATCATCCCAGCCATTGCGCCCTTCTGGTGGAGGGCTTCGCCGCCGGCTCGCAGTTCACCCATGCCGGGCGGCAATATACCAGCGTGCGCGTGCCGGGCGACATCATGGATGTCTATGGCATGGCGCTGCCGCGCCCCGACCAGGACATCGTCGCGCTCACCTATTGCCGTGTCGCCTATATCCCCCATGCCGCGCTCGCCGATGCCGCCGAGCGCTTCGCCGTGGTCAACCGGCACATCTGGTACACGCTGGCGATGGAAGGCCTGTTGCAGCGGGCCTGGATCGTGTCGATGGGGCGCCGATCGGCCTCGCGGCGCCTCGCCCATCTCATCTGCGAACTGACGGTGCGGCTGCGGGCGGTCGGGCTTGCCGACGACAAGGGTTTCGATTTCCCCATCGTCCAGTACGAACTGGCCGACATCCTCGGCATCTCCGCCGTCCACGCCAACCGGGCGGTGCAGGGATTGCGGGCGCTGCGGCTGATCAGCTGGCAAAAGGGCCAGATGGTGCTGCCCGACCTGCCGGCGCTCATGCGCTTCGCCGAATTCGACGCGGAGCTGTTCGCCTCCGCCTCCTTCGAGCCGACCAGCTGACGTCTCGGACACCCTCTCTCCCCAACGACAAGGCCCGCCGGAGGGCGTGAGCCGTCCGGCGGGCGCCATGCATGGTTCAAGCGTCAGAACGAGGTGCGGCCTTCCCAGCCTTCGTTGCGCCAGGCCTGGGACCGGGCGGCAACGTCGTAGGAGCCCTCGTTGAGCGCCCGGCGGACATTGGCGGCATCGCGGTCCTCGACACGGACGGTCACGACCGTGCCGCCGCGGCGCAGGCCCTCGGCATAGCCATGGGCCTCGTCCTCGGGCAGGCCGGCCCCGACCAGGGCGCCGACCAGGCCGCCTGCCGCCGTGCCGGCGCCAGCGCCGACCAGCGTCGCAGCCAGCCAGCCGGCCGCGACCACCGGGCCAAGGCCCGGAATGGCGAGAAGGCCCGCGCCGGCGAGAAGGCCGGCTGCGCCGCCGGCGATCGCGCCCATGCCGGCGCCGGTGGCGGCGCCGCTGGCGCCTTCGCTCTCGTGGGCATAGTCGCCGTAGCGCGAGCGGTCGGCGGTGGTGTCGTTGGACATGACGGAGATGTCGCGATCCTGGATGCCTTCGCGGCGGACGCGTTCGACGGCACGGGAGGCCGCCTCATAGGTGTCGAAAATGGCGGTGACGGAATGGGTCATGGCGATCAGCTCCTTCAGCGCGCCTGGATGTTGCCGCGGAAGTCGAGACCGACCTCCACCGATCGGCCCTGCCACTGGCCACGGCCACGCCAGATGCCGTTGTCGTCCTTGGTGAGGCCGGTGACGTTGGAGATGCCTGCCTCGCGCAGCCGTTCGGTCGCCTGGCCCTCGGTGAAGCTGTTGGCGCCGTTCTCCAGCGCCGCGGAATTCACCGCGCGGCGGGTCTCGGCATTGCCGGTCTGGCCGTTGCGGTTTGCCGGATTGGTGGCGGAGGGGGCGTTCTGCGCGGGCGCGGTCGGAGCGGGTGCAGTCTGCGCAGGGGTCTGGGCCGGGGTGGTCTGGGCCAGCGCCGATGCGGCACCGAGCGTCAGGGCCGCCAGAACGAGCGGGATCTTCATGGATGGTCCTCCGTGTGAAAGGACCTGAAGAACCCGGGGCCGGAAGCCCCGTTCCTATCTGTCAGGCCGCCCGTTTCGTGCCGGACTTGCGCGGCGCAGTCTTGCGCTTCGGCCCGGCGGTGCCCGTTCCCGCCACGAGCCCGGCGCTTTCCCGCAGTGCCGCCATGAGATCGATGACGGGGGCAGGAGCCTTCTTCGCCGCGCGCTTCAGCGGCTTGCCGGCAAGCTTCGCCCGGACGAGGTCCGCCACGGCCGCCTCGTAGCGATCGTCGAAGCCAGCGGGGTCGAATTCGCCCTTCTTGGTCTCGACGATGTGCCTCGCGAGCTCCAGCATGTTCTTCTGGATCCGGATGTCGGGCAGGTCCTCGAAGGCCTCGCCCGCGGCGCGCACCTCGTAGTCGTAGTTCAGCGTGTGGGCGATGAGGCCCCGCGCGTCCGGCCGGATCAGCAGCGATCGCACCCGGCGGAACAGCACGGCGCGGGCGAGCGCCGCGACGGAGGCGGCCTGCATGGCATCGCGGATCACCGAAAAGGCCTCGAGGCCGCCCTTGTCGGCGGGGGTGAGGTAGTAGGGCCGGTCGAAATAGAGCGTGTCGACCTGGTCGCAGGGGATGAAGCCGTCCACGGCCAGCCGCTTGTCGCTGTCCGGGACCGCCTTGGCGATCTCGTCCGGCTCCAGCATCACGAAGCGGCTGTCGTCGAGCGCATAGCCCTTCACCTGGTCGGCCCGGTCCACCTCCTTTCCCGTCTGGGGATCGACAAAGATGCGATGGACGCGGTTGCCGGTTTTCCGGTTGATCATGTGAAAGGCGATGCGCTCGCTGGTCGAGGCGGCCGTATAGAGCGCCACGGGACAGGCGATCTCGCCGATGGTCAGGAAGCCCTTCCAGTTCGCCCGCGCGCCCGCCATCGCCAGTCCTCCAAAGCCGGGGAACGCAGGGCATGCCGCGCTGTTCCGGAACCCTGGTGTCGCGCCCCGCATTGATGGCGAGGGTTTGGAGGAGGGCGCCATGGCCGACAGGTCGTTCTGGAAGGGCTATCTGAAGCTGTCGCTCGTCACTTGCCCGGTGGCGATGAGCCCGGCGACGACGGCGAGCGAGAAGTTGCGCTTCCACACCGTCAACCGGGCGACCGGCAACCGCGTCGAGAGCCGCTATGTCGATGCCGAGACCGGCAAGCCCGTGGCGGATGACGATCAGGCGCGGGGCTATGCCCAGGGCGAAGACAAGGTCGTGATCCTCGAGGACGAGGAGCTGGACGATGTCGCACTCGACACCACCCGCACCATCGACATCGACCGTTTCGTGCCGCGGCGG
Source organism: Phreatobacter oligotrophus (assembly GCF_003046185.1). Classification (NCBI taxonomy): domain Bacteria; kingdom Pseudomonadati; phylum Pseudomonadota; class Alphaproteobacteria; order Hyphomicrobiales; family Phreatobacteraceae; genus Phreatobacter; species Phreatobacter oligotrophus. Next base: position 521,172 of record NZ_PZZL01000004.1, on the reverse strand, counting down.
ACCATCCCCTGGATCTATCTCGACAAGCCGCATTTCCTCGTGCCGAACGATACGGTGGGAGAGGAGGCTTTCGTGGTCATCCGCGAGGCCATGGCCGCCTCGAAGGTCGTCGGCATCTCGCGCCTCGTGCTCTATCGCCGCGAGCGCGCGGTGATGCTGGAGCCGCGGGGCAAGGGCATCATCGTCTGGACGCTGCGCTATGGCGACGAGGTGCGCGGCAAGGACGCCTATTTCGAGGGGATCGCGGCTGTGAAGCCCGCCGCGAAGGTGCTTGCCCATGCCAGGGCCATGATCGACGACCGGACGCGCAAATGGAGCCCTAAGCTCGTCCAGGACCCGGTGCAGAACGAGCTTCTCAAGCTCATCGCCTCCAAGAAGGCGCGGCGGACGAAGAAGAGCGCTGCGGCCGAGGAGAAGGGCGGCGACAACGTCGTCGATCTCTTCGCCGCCTTGAGGAAGAGCCTCGGCTCCTCCGGCGGATCGTCGAAGTCGGGATCGCCGGATGAGGGGCCCTCGGCAAGGGGAGGGGCCAGGACAGCCCGCGCCACGGACACGCCCAAGCCCCGCGCACGGTCCAAGGCGAAAGGCGGGGCCAAGACGAGAGGCGGTGCCAAGGCGAGGTCGCCGGCCAAGGGCAAGAAGAGCTAGCTCAGCCGGTTTTGAGCGGCTGCGCGGCGTCCCTGAAGCCGGTCCAGGGGTCCGTGGCCGGCAATGCCATCCCGACCGTGAAGGCGTTGGGGGCGATCCCGTCCTCGACATCCGCCCAGGAGACGGGCGCCGCGAACGGCGCGCCTGTGCGGGCTCTGGTCGAGTAGGCGCAGACTGCTGTCGCGCCACGCCCATTGCGCAGATAGTCAATGAAGATCTTGCCGCGCCGCGCCTTCTTGGCGAGCGTCGCCGTGTAGGCCTTGGGTTCTGTCGCCGCCATGGCGCGGGCGAAGTCGCGGGCGAAGGTCTTCACCTCGTCCCATCCGGCCTTCGGCACCAGCGGCACGGTGACGTGGAAGCCCTTGCCGCCGGAGAGTTTCGGGAAGCTCGCCAGGCCGATTGCGGCGAGATGGTCGCGCACCGCGAGGGCGCCGCGCCGCACCGCCTCCAGCCCGACGCCCTCACCGGGATCCAGGTCGAAGATCACTTGGTCGGGTGTCTCGACGGCGTCGATGGTCGATCCCCAGGTGTGGATCTCCACCACCCCGAGCTGGACGAGCGCGGCAATGCCGTCGATGTCCTCGACAAAGAGCAGGCCCTCGCTCTTGCGCGCTTTCAGCACGTGGACAGCTTCGCCCATGCCGGGCGAGGCGTTCTTCTGGAAGAAGCTGTGACGGGCGATGCCGTCGGGGGCGCGCAGGAGGCTCAGCGGCCGGTTCAGGACCAGCGGCGCCATGCGGTGGAAGACGCTCTCGTAATGGGCGAGGAGGCCGGCCTTGGTGAGGCCTGCATCAGGCCAGAGCACCTTGTCGGGATTGGAGAGCGAAAGGCTGGAGCGCGCGATCCTGGGGCTGGGGGGCGCCCTGGTGCTCCGGTCCTTCGGCTTGCCCGCCTTGGCCACAGGCACCTCCCGCACGATCTCGGTGGCAGGCTTGTCCTCACGCAGCCCCTTGAACGCAGCCTGGCGCAGCAGGCCGTCCGCCGTCCAGGTGCGATACTCCACCTCGGCGGCGAGCACCGGCTCGACCCAGACCACCTGCCGGTCCCGCGCCGCCTTGCCGGTGAAGGGGGCATGCTTGGCCTTCAGCGGATCGAGCTTGCGCTTGAGGTCGCGGGCGATGGCCGCGGTGTAGCCGGTGCCGACCCGGCCGGCATGACGCCATTCGCCGCCCTCGCGAAAGCCGACGACGAGCGAGCCGATGCCGTCGCGCCGGGCGGTCGAGGGCAGGTAGCCGAGAATGGCGAATTCCTGCGAGCGGGTGCATTTGGCCTTCAGCCAGTCGCCGCTGCGCCCGCTGCGATAGGGCGCGTCGGCGCGCTTGGAGATGACGCCTTCGAGCCCCATGCGGCAGGCATGGGCGAGCATGATGTCGCCGGCCGCCTCGAAATGCTCGCTGTAGCGCAAGGGCCCGCCGGTGCTGTCACCGATCAGGTGATGGAGCCGCTCCTTGCGGGCGAGCAGCGGCTCTGCGGCGAGGTCCTCGCCGTCGAGGCGCAGGAGGTCGAAGGCGTAGAGCACGAGATCCTGCCGCTTGCCCTCCGACAGGGCCTCCTGCAACGCGGCGAAGGAGGAGACGCCGGACGCGTCCAGCGCGACGATCTCGCCGTCGATGATGGCGTCGTCGTAGGGCAGGGCGGCCACGGCCTTGGCGAGCGTGGTGCCGAACCGCGCCGTCCAGTCGAGCCCGGTGCGGGTCAGGAGGCGGGCGGTGCCGCCCTCCACCAGGGCCTGGACGCGGTAGCCGTCGAACTTCACCTCGTGGACCCAGTCCGCGCCTTCGGGCGGCTCGGCGCGCAGCGAGGCGAGGCAGGGCGGGATGAACGCCAGTGGGGCTGCCTTGGCCGACCTCGTCTTGCGTGCGGATCTTGCGGGTCTGGCCTTGGCGGGCGATGCCGCCGGGCGCTTCGGCACGACGCCCTTTTCGATGTCCTCGATGGTCCGGCCGCTATCGACCGAGGCTGGTTCCTCCGCGAGGATGTCGCGGTCGGAGGCCTCGCCGTCCTTCACCTTGATCAGCAGCCAGTTGTCCTTGGCATCGCCCGGCCTGCGTTTGAGGCGCACGAGGTGCCAGGCGCCCTTCAGCTTCGCGCCGTCCAGCGCGAAGGACAGATGGCCCTTTGCCATGCCGCGGGCGGGATCGCCATCGGGTCTCCACGTGCCCCGGTCCCAGACGATGACGGAACCGGCACCATATTCGCCCTTCGGGATCGTCCCCTCGAAGTGTCCATAATCCAGCGGGTGATCCTCGACATGGACGGCGAGGCGCTTGTCGTCGGGGTCGAGGCTGGGCCCTCGCGTCACCGCCCAGCTCCACAGCACGCCGTCATGCTCCAGCCGCAGGTCGTAGTGGAGGCGGCGGGCGGCGTGCTTGTGGACGACGAAAACTCCGCCCTGTGCCGTTTTCGGTGCCTTGCCCGCCTTGGTGCCGGAGGGCTCCGCCGTCTTCGCAAAGTCGCGCTTCGCCCTGTAGGGCGCGAGCTTACCCGCAGCGCCCGCCCTCGCCATCAGGCGGCGCGGAAGATGGTTGGCCGCGAGGCGGCCGCGGCCGCATCCGCCGCCGCAAGGTCGATCTGGGTGATGGCCGGCACCGGGTCCTCGAGGATGGCCGTCAGCACCTCGCGGGAGAGCCCGCCGCGCACCGCGTCGGCGAAGGTGCGCCGCGTCTCCCGCTCGGCGCGGAGCTGGGCGGCGAGAGCGATGATGAGCCTGTCGCGTGCGTCCATGGTCGTTCCTCGGCTGTGGATTGGTCGCAGCAGAAACGCGGCGCCGCTCCGGGCCGTTCCATCACAGGGACGGGGGCCGTTCCGCGGAACCCGCCGCAACGGCAGCCGGTTCTTTCCGCTGCAAGGCGCGACACCCGCTGCGGGACCTTTCTCCATGAGCCATATTGTTTTCGCCGACACGGCTGCGCCGGGTTTCTCCCGCCAGCGCCATGGCCGCGGCTTCGCCTATCGGGACGCCAGGGGTCGCCGCCTCACCGATCCCGCCATGCTGGAGCGCATCCGAGCTCTGGTCATCCCGCCGGCCTGGCGGGACGTGTGGATCGCGCCCGATCCGCGCGGCCACATCCAGGCCGTCGGCCGCGACGAGAAGGGCCGGCGCCAATACATCTACCACGCGGATTTTCGCGCCCATCGCGAGGCCGAGAAGTTCGATCGGCTGACCGCCTTCGCCAAGGTACTGCCGCGCCTGCGCCGCCAGATCCTGCGCGACCTCGACCGTCCCGGCCTGACCCGCGAGAAGGTGCTGGCGACGGTGGTCTATTTGCTCGACCGCACGCTCATCCGCATCGGCAACGAGACATATGCGCGGACCAATGGCAGCTTCGGGCTGTCCACCCTGCGCAGCCGCCACGTGTGCGTGCGGGGCGAGACGGTGCGCTTCACCTTCACCGGCAAGAGCGGCAAGGACTGGAGCCTCGCTGTTGCCGACAGGCGGGTCGGACAGGTGGTGAAGCGCTGCCAGGACCTGCCGGGCCAGCACCTCTTCCAGTATCGCGATGCCGATGGCGTGCCGCGGACCATCTCCTCGGAGGACGTGAATGCCTATCTCCGGGAGGTCGCGGGCGAGCCGGTGAGCGCCAAGGAGTTCCGCACGTGGGGCGGAAGCGTCCTGTGCACGCTCGCGCTGTCGCTGGCGCCCCCGGCGGACAACGAGCGCCACCGTCGCCGCCAGCAGGCGAGCGCCGTGCGGGCCGTGGCGCAGCGGCTCGGCAATACGCCGGCCGTCTGCCGCGCCTCCTATGTGCATCCGAAGGTCCTATCCGCCCACGAGGCGGGATTGCTGTTCCGCCGCGGCGGGCGAATGCGGCACTCCGCCGACCTCGCGCCTCGTCTCACCGCCGCCGAGCGCACCTTGCTCGCCATCCTCGCCGGGGAGGCGGAGGCGCTGCAGCGGACACCCCGCCGGGCCGCCCGAACGACCCTGGAGGCGGGGTTTGCGGCAACGCCCTAGGCGTGTGTTCAGCGCGCGGGCGATCAGGGCTGGCCGGCGTCGATCTCGGCGCGGGCGAGGGCCTGGGCCTCCAGGCCGTGCTTCTTCAGGAGCGCCATGTAGGTGCCGTCGGCGATGAGCCGGTCGAGGGCGGCGGCCACCGCATCGCGCAGCACGGTCGACTCTTTCGGAAAGGCGAGGCCGGACAGGTTGCGGCCGATGGGTGTGCCGATGGCCTTGATGGCGCCGGGCTCCTGCTGGCCGAGATAGACGACATATTCCGCGCCGAGGACCGCCGCCTGGACGCGGTTCTGCCGCAGGTCGGTGCGGGTCGCGGTGGCGCCCTCGGTCCCCACCACGGTGATGGCGGGCCGGCCCTGCGCCACGCAGTTCGCCTGGCTCCAGGCCTGGAGGGTCGGGAAATAGGCCGTCGTCCGCGGGGTCGCGATGGCCTTGCCGCAGAGGTCGGTCGGCTGGTTGATGTCACCTGACTGGGCGGTCATGGCGAAGATCTGCGGGCCGGTGGAGACATAGTCGACGAAGGACAGCCGGTCGCGCCGCGAGGGCAGGTCGGTCATGGACGAGCCCGAGAAGTCGATCCGGTTGGTGGTGAGCGCCGGGATCAGCTGCGCGAAGGCCATCTCCTCCCACTGGATCCGCAGGCCCAGCACCCGGGCGATCTCCGTGACGAGGTCGACATTGAAGCCCCGCCGCTCGTTGGTGGCCGGGTCCTTGTAGGCCATGGGCGGATAGGTGGCCTCGATGCCGATGCGGACGACGCCGGCCGACCTGATGGCATCGGGGAGGGGGATCGGCTGCTGGGCGGCGGCCGCGGTGGCCGCCAGCGCCAGGCCGGCGGCGAGAAGGCTGGTGCGGATGCTCATGGCTCGGGTCCCCCGGTGTTGACGACTGCATGCGGGCCGGTCGCAGCGACGCGGCCCGCTTCCCGTTCGCTCACGCCGCCTTGGCGTCGGCCGCCTCGCAGGCGGCGAAATGGCCGGCGATCTCGGCGCCGGTGGCGATCCATACGTCGCCATAGCTCTTCACGTGTTCGAGGAACTCGCGAAGCAGCTTGAGTCGCATCGGCCGGCCCGAGACCTGCGGATGGAGGACGGTGGTGATGAGGCCGCCCCATTCGCGGGTCTCCGCCAGCTCGTCGTTCCAGATCGACAGGACGTGCTCGCGGGGAAAGAGCGGCCGCGGCGAGTAGCGGTGGGTGAGGCCGTACATCCAGTCGTCGAAGGTCATTGTCGCCGGCAGCTCGATGACGCCCGGCGTGCCGTCGGCGAGGACCTGGCGATAGGGACGGACGTCGTCGCGCCAGGATGACGAATAGAGAAAGCCGTGCTTCTTCAGAAGCACGCGGAGTTCCTCGCAGCTTTCGCCGAGCGGCGCGCGGTAGCCGACCGGCACCACGCCGAGGCGCCGCTTCAGGCTGTCGAGGCCCTTGTCCATCTCCTCGACGATATGCGGCGCGCCGGGGTCGGGCATCAGGTGGTGGAAGCCGTGATGGCCGATCTCATGGCCGTCCTTGAGGATCGCCTCGCAGGCGGCGGTGTGCGCCTCGATGGCCCAGCCGGTGATGAAGAAGGTTGCCTTCAGCTCCTGCTGGCGCAGCATTTCCAGGAGCTTCGGGATGCCGACGCGGGCCTCGAAGCCGCCATAGGACATGGTGACGAGGCGCTCGTAATGGTTCGGGTCCTTCGCGGTCCAGGCGGATTCGGCATCGACGTCGAAGGACAGGAAGACCGCCGCCTTGTTGCCGTTCGGCCAGGGATAGACCGGCGAGAGCGGCGCCCGGTTGGCGGGCAGGAGCGGCAGGGCGTCGAGGCTAGCGACCGGCATTGATGGTGATCTCCGTGAGTTCGGACGGCTGCAGCTGCCATTTCACGAGAAGCTGCCGGTAGGTGCCGTCGGCGATAAGGCCCTTGAGCGCGCCGACAATGGCCTGGCGCAGGTCCTCGGCCTCGCGCGCCGTGGCGATGCCCATGAGCGTGTAGCGGGTGGGCTCGCCGATCAGGGCGTAGGTGTTGGGCTCGAGGCCCATGATGTAGGGCAGGGTTTCCGAGCCCTGCATGGCGGCGTCGATGCGGCCCTGGCGGAGCTGGGTGCGGGCATCGGCCGAACCCTCGGTGCCGACGATGCGGATCTCGGGCCGGCCTTTCGCGACGCATTCGGCATCCGAGAAGGCCTTGATCTCGGTGGGGAGCGAGGTGCGGCGCGAGGCGCCGACCGCCTTGCCGCAGAGCGACTCGCGGGTCGGGAACTCCGCGGCGCGGGAATGCTGGGTGAAGAACTGCGTGCCGGACCGGATGTAGTTGATGAAGGTCGCGGTCTCGTGGCGCGAGGGCAGGTCGCTCATGCCGGAGAGGATGATGTCGACGCGGCCGGTGCGGACGGCGGAGAGCATCTGCTCGAAGCTCGTCTCCTGCCACTGCATCCGGATGCCGAGCTTCGCGGCGATGGCATTGCCGAGCTCGATGTCGAAGCCGGTCAGCTCGCCCGTCTGCGGGTTCTTCATCTCCAGCGGCGGGTAGTTCGGGATGACGGCGGCGATCAGCGTCCCGCGCTGCTTGATGGCGGCGGGGAGCTCCTGGGCGATCGCCGTGCCGGCGGCGAGGCAGAGCGCGGCGGTGAGCATCAGGCGTTTCAGCATGGGCGGGCTCCGGCTGCGGGCGGCGAAAAGGGGCGAGTGGCGGCGCTCATGCCAGCACCGCCGCGATGAAGGCGCTGGTGCGCGCTTCCCTCGGCTGGCCGAGCACCTGGTCGGGCGGGCCCATCTCGACGATGGCGCCGTGGTCCATGAAGACGACGCGGTCGGCGACCTCGCGGGCAAAGCCGAGTTCGTGGGTGACGACGATCATGGTCATGCCGCTGGCGGCGAGCTCGCGCATCACCGCGAGGACCTCGCCGACCAGTTCCGGATCGAGCGCCGAGGTCGGCTCGTCGAAGAGCATAAGCTTCGGCTTCATCGCGAGAGCGCGGGCGATGGCGACGCGCTGCTGCTGGCCGCCCGACAGGTTCGTCGGATAGGCCCCCGCCTTTTCCGCCAGACCGACCCGCTTCAGGAGGGCCTCGGCCTCGGCGATCGCCTCGCGGCGGGGGCGGCCGAGCACCTGGACCGGACCCTCTATGATGTTCTCGAGCGCAGTCAGATGCGGGAACAGGTTGAAGCGCTGGAACACCATGCCGGTGGCGAGGCGCTGGCGGGCGATCTCGGCCTCCGGCAGCCGGTGGAGGCGGGTGCCGTCGATGCGAAGGCCGGCAAGTTCGCCGTCGACCCAGATGGCGCCGCTGTCCACCTGCACGAGCTGGTTGATGCAGCGGAGCAGCGTCGTCTTGCCCGAGCCCGAGGCGCCGATGATGCAGACGACCTCGCCGGGGAAGACGTCGAGGGAGACGCCGTCCACCGCCTTGAAGGTGCCGAAGCTCTTGTGGACGTCGACGATCGAGACAATGGGACGGATGGAGATGTCGCGCGTCATCGTCCCGTCCCCGCGCCGCGGCCGAAATGGCGCTCCAGCAGCATCTGGATGGGCGTGAGCACCGAGACCACGACCAGATACCAGACGGCGGCGACAATCAGCAGCTCGATGACCCGCGAGTTGGCGTAGTAGATGTTCTGGGCGTTGTGCAGGATCTCGGAGAACTGGATGACGCTCGCCAGCGAGGTCAGCTTCACCATGCCGATGAACTCGTTACCGAGCGGCGGGATGATGACCCGCATGGCCTGCGGGAAGACGATGCGGCGGAGCGCCAGGAGGCGCGTCATGCCGATGGATTTCGCCGCCTCGTACTGGCCGACATCGACGGAGAGCATGCCGGCGCGCATCACCTCGGAGGTATAGGCGCCCTGGTTGATGCCGAGGCCGAGGAGGGCCGCGACGGCCGGCGTCATCACGTCGACGGTGCGCACCGAGAAGAGCCCGGGAATGCCGAGCGTCGGGAAGATCAGCGCCAGGTTGAACCAGAGCAGCAGCTGCAGGATCACCGGCGTGCCGCGGAAGAGCCAGGCGTAGCCCATGGCGACGCCCTTCAGCACCGGGTTCGGCGACATGCGCATCACCGCCGTGACGATGCCGAGCGTGATGCCCAGCGTCATGGCGCCGATGGTCATGAGGATGGTGTTGACGAGGCCGTCGAGGATGGACTTCGCGGTGAGGAACTGGCCGACGAAGGTCCACTCGATCTGGCCGACCGCGAAGGCGCGGGCGAGGGCGGCGAGCAGCAGGACGATGATGGCCACCGCCACCCAGCGGCCCCAGTGGCGCTCCGCCACCAGCGTGTAGCCGGAAATGTCGGGAAGGGCGGCCGGGCTTGCGGGGGCGCTCATGCCGCGGGCCCTGTCCCAGCGCGGCGCATGCGGGCCCACCCAAGGGGCCCGGTCGGGCCAGCCGCGGTCCGCAGCACGCTGAACATGACGACCTCGCATCGCGATCGGGATGCCGGGACGGCCCCGCGGCCGACCGGCTTCGCCCGATGAGGCTCCGATCCTGCAATCCCCCATTCTTTGGGCAAGCCCATTGATTGGGCAATCCGGTGCGTTCCCGAGGCAGGATGGTCGCGAATGCGCGGGCGCGACCTGTTGGAGATCAGGAATCGCGCGCGCGGGGCGATCGGGATTCTGCCTGCGAAATGACCCTTGCACGGACGGGAGTGCGCCCATGCGCCGGCTTCAGGATGCGCAGGCTTGACAGGGTCGGAGCCTCGTCACCTACTGTTCGTGATAGCAAGACAGTGTTCCAAATAGTGGAACTTCCGTGAGCCTCGCCAACGCCGCCCGAGTCCTCCACTGGTTCAAGCGTGGCCATGCCAGCGCCGCGGTGGGTGAACTGTCCGCTGCCATGGGCTGGCCGAAGAGCACGACGTCGCGGCTTCTCAAGGACATGGCGGGGCATGGCCTGCTCGAGCGGGACGAGCCGACGCGCCGCTACCGGGTCGGCCTTCTCATGCTCGAGCTCGGCCGCTCCTTCGCTTCCGGCGATCCGATGCTCGAGGCGGTGGACCAGGCGCTGCAGGAGATCACCCGCGAGACGGGCTTCTCCACCGGCATTTCCATCCTCGACGGGGCCGACATCGTGGTCCTGCGCAGCCGGCCCGGCACCCATCCGCTGCGGGTGGTGACGCCGCCCGGTACGCGCGGTCCCGCGGCGGCCAATTCGACCGGCCGGATGCTGCTCGGCCTCCTGCCGCGCGAGGAGGTGGAGCGCCGCTTCACGCCCTATCCGTCAGGGCTCCGCCCCAATGCGCCGCCCTCCCTCGAGGAGCTCATGGCGCGCGTGGACAGGGCGCGTCTCCGGGGCTGGGAGGAGTCGAGCGACGAGGCCCTGCCGGGCCTTGCCGGCGTGTCGATCGCCATTCCCGGCCGGGACGGGCGCCCGGCGCTGGCGCCCTACATCGCCTTCGCCGTGGCGCAGGTGGACAAGGGCGGGCGGGCGCGCCTTGCGGCCATGCTCCAGGACATGGCCGCCTCTCTCTCGCCGGGTGGCCTCCAGGCATTCCCCTTGCACCGTGAGCGGTCGTCGAAGGAGGCCGCCCTTGGCTAGCCCGCGCCGCCGTCCCGCCATGTCTCCGGTCGCCTGGGCGATCGGGCCGGCCGTGCTGCTCTTCGTCGTCTTCTTCGTCATCCCCTTCGCCACCATGGCGCTGCTGTCGTTCCTGTCGGGCAATCCCGCCAACAACCCCAATGTCAGCTTCACCACGCGCCATTACGAGCGGCTCATCGGGGATTCCCTCTATTTCGAGGCGCTGGTTGCAACGCTGAGGATCGGCGCCATCACCACGCTGGCCGCCCTGCTGCTCGGCTATCCGCTGGCCCATCTGATGGCGCGCATCCACTCGCGGGTCGGCCACGCCCTGCTGCTGATGGCGGTGATCGCGCCGATGCTCACCGGAATCGTCGTGCGGACCTTCGCCTGGATGACGCTGCTGCAGGATCGCGGGGTCATCAACGCCACCCTCATGGGCTGGGGCGTCATCAGCGAGCCGCTGCCGCTCATGTACAACGAGTTCGGCACCATTCTCGCGCTGGTGCACATCTACGTGCCCTTCATGGTGCTGACGCTCACCGGCGTCATCGGCCGCATCGACGAGCGGCTCGAACAGGCTGCCCGCAATCTCGGCGCCAACCGTTTCCAGGCCTTCCTCGAAGTCACGCTGCCGCTGTCCTTGCCCGGCATCCTCGCCGGCTCGCTGCTGGTCTTCGCGCTGTCGATCAGCGCCTATGTCACGCCCTTCCTGATGGGCGGCACGGACGTCCTGACCCTGCCCATGCTGATCTACCAACAGGTCGGCGCGAGCTTCAATCTGGGCTTCGCGGGAGCCCTCGGCGTGGTCCTGCTCGCCGTCTCGCTGGTCATCGTGGTGGCCTACAACAACGTGCTGGGGCGCTTCGCCGGAGGGGAGAAGATGGCATGAGCCGCCGCCGCTTCGATCCCGGCCGGGCCGCCTACCTGACGCTCAACGGCGCCATCGTCGCCTTCCTGCTTACGCCCATCGCCATCATCGGCGTCTTCGCGCTCAACCCGACGCCCTACATCTCCTTCCCGCCGGTGGGCGTGACGCTGCGCTGGTTCGACAAGTTCTTCACCAGCCCGGAATTCATGAATGCGCTGTGGCTGAGCCTGCAGGTCGCGGTGGCGGTGCTCATCCTGTCCATGCTGATCGGCGGCCTCTGCGCGCTGGGCCTCGCCCGCGGCAACATTCCCGGCGCCCGCATCCTCACCGCCTGTTTCATGTCGCCGCTGATGCTGCCGGCGATCCTCACCGGCCTCGCCCTCTTCCAGCTCTACCTGCTGCTCGACATCGGCCGGCCGGTCTGGGGCCTCATCATGGGGCACACCCTGGTCGCCGTGCCCTATGTGCTGCGCACGACGCTCGCCGTCCTGCACAATTTCGACCGGCGCATCGAGGAGGCGGCCGCCGTCCATGGCGCGGGCCCCTTGCGCGTCTTCTTCGAGGTGACGCTGCCGCTCATCCAGCCGGGCGTCGTCGCCGGCGGCATCTTCGCCTTCATCGTCTCCTTCGACCAGTTCCCGATCTCGCTCTTTCTCGTCCTGCCCAAGGGGGAGACGCTGCCGGTCGTGCTGTTCAACTACATGAAATTCGACCTCGACGGCGCCATTGCGGCCGCCTCGATGGTCTCGATCCTCATGGCCATCCTGGTCGTGGTCCTCCTGGAGAAGACCATCGGCCTCAAGACTTACGTGAAGCTCTGAAACGCAGCCGATCCGATCCAAGCCCCGCCACAAGAGGGCCAACCACCAGAGGTGTCCGATGACGATGACAGTGAGCCGACGCATCCTCCTCCAGGCCGGCGCCGTGGCGGCCCTGGCGAGCCCGACCGTCCTTCGCGCGCAGACCCCGACGCTCAAGATCACGACCTGGGGCGGCAAGTGGGGCGAGATCATGAAGGGCGACCTGCTCCCGGCCTTCGAGCGCGAGTTCAAGTGCTCGGTCCAGGCCGACCAGGCCTTCCCCTTCCTGCCGAAGCTGCAGGCGAGCCCGCGCAACAATCCGATCTACGACGTGCTCCACGCCAATTCGAACGAGCAGTGGAAGGCGCTGGAGGAGGGCCTCGTCGAGCCGAAGATGGACGTGCGCAACGTCCCCAACCTCAAGGACGTCTACCCTTACGCCATCAGCGACAAGATGGTCGGCGTCTCGATCTTCACCTCCGCCATCGGCCTCGGCTTCCGCACCGACAAGGGCCTCGCCAGGCCGACCTCGTGGAAGGACCTCGCCGATCCGAAGCTCGCCGGCCAGCGCGGCGGCTACCTCATCCCGGTCAATAGCCTCGGCCAGGCGCATCTCATGCTGCTCGGCAAGATCTATGGTCGCGGCTATGACGACCTCGACGCCGCCTACAAGGCGCTGGAGGCGCTGAGGCCGATCAAGCTCTTCGACTTCACCGGCCAGATGGAGAAGGCGCTCCTCTCCGCCGAGGTCTCCATGGGCGTCATCCATGACAGCGGCGTCTACCGCTACGACGGCTCCAACGAGCCGGTGGACTTCGCCATCCCCTCCGAGGGCGTGCCCGCGCTCGAACAGGTGCTGGCGGTGACGCCGGGCTCGCGGGTGAAGGAGCTCGCCTATGCCTATGTCGACTACATGCTGCGCCCGGACGTGCAGAAGAAGCTTGCCGAGGCGGTCTGGTACTCGCCCTCCAACACCAAGGTGCAGCTCGACGCCAAGTATGACGCCAAGCTCTTCAACACCCCCGCCAAGGTGGCCCAGCTCATCCAGATGGACTGGAAGTGGTACAACGCCCGCAAGGATGACATCGACACCCGCGTGCAGCGCATCCTGAGGGGCCGATGATCGCTTCGGCCTCCAATCCCGCGGCCGTCCGGCTCGAAGGTCTCACCAAGAGCTATGACGGCCGCCATCGCGCGGTGGATGCGATTGCGCTGGACGTGAAGCCCGGCGAGTTCTTCTCGCTGCTCGGCCCTTCGGGCTGCGGCAAGACCACCACGCTGCGCATGATCGCCGGCTTCGAGACGGCCGACGAGGGCCGCATCGTCGTCGGCGACACCGACGTCACGGATCTTGCGGTCCACAAGCGCAACATGGGCATGGTCTTTCAGTCCTACGCGCTCTTCCCCCACCGGACCGTTGCCGAGAACGTCGCCTTCGGCCTCAGGATGCGGAAGGTGCCGCGCGCCGAGATCGAGGAGCGGGTGAGGGCGGCGCTCGCCATGGTGGCGCTGACCGGTTTCGAGGATCGCCGCCCCGGCCAGCTCTCGGGCGGGCAGCAGCAGCGGGTGGCGCTGGCGCGCGCCATCGTCATCCGCCCGCCGGTCCTGCTTTGCGACGAGCCGCTCGGCGCCCTCGACCGCAAGCTGCGCCACCAGATGCAGGTCGAGCTGAAGCAGCTGCAGAAGGAGCTCGGCGTCACCCTCGTCTTCGTCACCCACGACCAGGAGGAGGCGCTCGCCATGAGCGACCGGATCGCGGTGATGAACGAGGGGCGGATCGAGCAGGTCGGCACGCCCGGCGACATCTATGACCGCCCGCGGACCCGCTTCGTCGCCGACTTCATCGGCGACATCAATCTCATCGACCAGCCCGACGGCCGCGCCCTCGCTCTCCGGCCGGAGCGGATCCGCCTGGGGGAGGGGCCGCTCGCGGGAAAGATCGAGACCGCGAGCTTCCTCGGCGGGCAGACGCTCTACCGCATCGCGCTGGACGATGGCCGGAGCCTGCTGGCCAAGGAGAACAATCCCGCGGGACGCCCGCCGCGCACCATTGGCGAGCGCCTGTCGCTCGGCTGGGACGCCGCGGACGCCGTGGTGCTGGACGCATGACCACCGGGGCAGGGAGAGCATCCATGGCGCGCCGCATCGGCATCGCCACCATCGGCCAGGCCCCGCGCGATGACATCGCCGCGCTCTTCGCCCGTTACGCGCCGCAGGGCGCCGAGGTGGTGCTGCGCGGCTGCCTCGACGGACTGCCGGACGAGGCCATCGCGGCGCGTCCACCGCTCAGCGGGGCCGACACGCTCTACACGCGCCTGCGCGGCGGCACGGATGTCCGCATCTCCAAGGCCCATGTGATCGAGCGCGCGCCGGAGACGCTCCGGCTGCTGCGCGAGGACGGCTGCGACACCATCGTCTTCGCCTGCACCGGCGACTTTCCGCCCCTTGCCGGGGACGAGGGCGTCATCTTCCCCTCGCGCGTGCTCAACGGCCTGTCCGCCGCCCTCCTGCCGCAGGGCCGGCTCGGCCTGCTGGTGCCGCTGCCCGAGCAGGTCGAGAAGCTCACCGCCAAATGGCGCCGGCCGGGCCTCGAGGTGGTCGGCGAGGCGCTGCGCCCGAGCGCGACACCGGCCGAGGCTGCCGAGGCGGCCCGCCGGCTGAAGGCCCAGGCCCCCGACCTCGTGGCCATGGACTGCATGAGCTACGACGAGGCGCTGAAGGCCGCCGTGAAGCCCATCCTCGGCGTTCCGACCCTCCTCGGCATCACCGCCACCGCCCGCGTCATGAACGAGATGCTGGCATGAGCCCTTTTTCGCCGTCCTGGCCCACCGTTCCCTGCCGTTGATCCCATGACAGAGCTTCGCGACATCACTCTCGACGACATCGAGTCCCTCGCCGTCGGCGCCTGGATCCTTGGCACGGGAGGCGGCGGCAGCCCCTATCTGGGCCTGCTCAACATGCGGCGGCTCTATGCCGAGGGCTTCCGCGTGCAGCTCATGCAGCCCGGCGACCTCGCCGACGACGACTGGGTCGCAGCGGTCTCCAACATGGGCGCGCCGCTGGTTGGCCAGGAGCGGCTCACCGACAGCCGGACCATCGCCCGCGCCGTCAGCCTGATGGAGGACCATACCGGCATCCGCTTCCGCGGCATCATGGCCTTGGAGATCGGCGGCGGGAACTCCATCCAGCCGCTCATGGCCGCCGCCCATCTCGGCCGCCCGGTGATCGACGCCGACATGATGGGCCGCGCCTATCCGGAGGCGCAGATGACCTCGGTCGCCGTCGGCGACCTCAAGCCCTATCCGCTCTCGACCGTGGACTGCCGCGGCCTCGAAGCCGTCGTCCAGACCGTGCCGACCTGGAAGTGGATGGAGCGGGTCAGCCGCAAGATCTGCGTCGAATACGGCTCCATCGCATCGACCTGCAAGGCGCCGCGCACCGGCGCCGAGGTGAAGCAGTGGTGCATCCCTCGCACCACCACCAAGGCCATCGCCATCGGCAGCGCTGTGCGCGAGGCGCAGCGCCGCCACGAGGACCCGATCGAGGCCATCCTTTCGGTCGAACCCGGCAAGGTGCTCTATCGCGGCAAGGTCATGGACGTGGAGCGCCGCGCCACGGAAGGCTTCCTGCGCGGCCGCACCCGGTTCGACGGCGTCGATGGCTGGAAGGGCAGCCAACTCGAGGTCGCCTTCCAGAACGAGTGGATCGTCGCCTGGCAGGACGGCGAGCCGCTCGCCATGTCGCCCGACCTCATCTGCGTGCTCGACACGGTCACGGGCGAGGCCATCGGCACCGAGACCATCCGCTACGGCCAGCGCGTCACGGTCATCGCCCTGCCGACGGCGGAGGTCTTCCTGACGCCGAAGGGCCTCCAGCATGTCGGCCCGCGCGCCTTCAACTACGACATCGACTTCAAGAGTGTTTTCGCATGAGACGGATCGGCATCGACGTCGGCGGCACCAATACGGATGCCGTCCTGATCGAGGACGGCGCGGTGGCGGGCGCCGTCAAGGCGCCGACCAGCGCCGACGTGACCGGCGGCATCCTGGAGGCCCTGTCGCGCCTTGCCGCGACGGGCGTCCTTGCCGGCAAGCGCATCGACGCGGTGATGATCGGCACGACCCATTTCATCAACGCCGTCGTCCAGCGCCGCCACCTGTCGCGCGTCGGCGCGCTGCGGCTCGGCCTGCCGTCGGGCGCCTCGCTGCCGCCCTTCTGCGACTGGCCGGCCGACCTCGCCGAGCTGGTGCGTGGCGGTGTCTGGATGGTCGAGGGCGGCCATGAATATGACGGTCGGCCCTTCATGCCGCTCGACCGCGCGGCGGTGGCTGCCGCGGCCCGCGAGATGCGCGCCAAGGGCATCATTGCGGTGGCCATTTCCTCCGTCTTCTCGCCGCTGGACCCCTCGCATGAGAAGGAGGCGGCCGGCATCATCGCCGCCGAGCACCCGCAAGCGGTCATCACCATCTCGTCGGACCTCGGCCGCATCGGCCTCCTCGAACGCGAGAATGCCGGGCTCCTCAATGCCGCCCTGACCGATCTTGCGCGCGACACGATCGCCGCCTTCGAGCAGGCGATCCGCGAGAGCGGCATCGCCGCGCCGCTCTTCATCACCCAGAACGACGGCACGGTGGCCGAGGCGCACCTCGCCATGAAGCTGCCGGTCTATTCCTTCGCCTCGGGCGCGACCAATTCCATGCGCGGGGCGGCCTATCTCTCGGGCATCGATGACGCGATGGTCGCCGATGTCGGCGGCACCACCACGGATATCGGCCAGTTGCGCGCCGGCTTCCCGCGCGAGGCCAATTCGGTGGTCGAGGTCGGCGGCGTGCGCACGCTCTTCCGCATGCCGGATCTCTTCTCCTTCGGCCTTGGCGGCGGCAGCCATGTCAGGCTCGACCCGCTCGGCATCGGCCCGGTATCGGTCGGCTACCGCCTGCCGCAGGACGCCATCGCCTTCGGCGGCGCGCAGCTCACGACGAGCGACATTGCCATCGCGGCCGGCATCCTTCCCATCGGCGACCGCGCCAGGGTCGCCCATCTCGACGCCGGGACCTGCGCGCGCGTCTTCGCCGAGGCCGCCCGGATGGTCGCCGAATCCGTCGACCGGATGAAGACGGAAGCTGGCGACGTGCCGCTCATCGCGGTGGGGGGAGGGGCCTTCCTGATCCCGGACCAGATCGAGGGCGTGTCGCAGGTCATCCGGGTGAAGCACGGCGATTGCGCCAATGCGGTGGGAGCGGCGATCGCCCAGGTCTCCGGCGAATGCGACCAGATTTTCCGCGACCTCGCCCGCGACGAGGCGATCCGCTCCGCGCAGGTCATTGCCGCCGACCGGGCGGTGGCCGCCGGCGCCGACCGCGCCACGATCGAGACCATCGATGTCGAGGACATGCCCATCGCCTACCTGCCGGGCAACGCCCTGCGGGTGCGGGCGCGCGTCGTCGGAGCGGTGAAGGCGAGCGCCTGATCCGCTGCGACGGCCCCAAGCCTGCCCCCGATGGGGCGCTCGATCCTATCGGGGGCTGCCGTGGTACGGTGGTGCGGCGCTAGACCGCAGTGGACGACGATCGTTCGCCTTGCGGATGACATGGGCTTCGGTCAGGCTTTCACCTGAGGTCGGCCGAGGCGGGTGCCCAAACCGCTCGACCCGGCCCGCTGTCGGCCCCGGCAGCCTTTACTCCGGAGTCGCGGACTTGGCCCTTTCGACGTTTATCGCCGACCTCGAGGCTCTCACCCGCCAGCACGCCATCCTGATCGTACCGGTGGTGGGCCTCATCTCCTTCGCGGAGTCGATCGTCTTCCTGTCGCTGTTCATCCCGGCCTCGGTGATCCTCATGGGCATCGGGGCGCTGGTCGGCCTTGGCGACGCCAACCCCTGGGCGGTGGTGGCCGCGGCGACGATCGGTGCCGCGCTCGGCGAATGGGCGTCCTATGCGGTCGGCTACGTATTCAAGGACCGGGCGACGCAGCTCTGGCCCCTCGGTCGCTATCCCGACCTGGTGGCGCGCGGCCAGCGCTTCGTGCACGCCTGGGGCGCGCTCGGCCTTTTCGCGGCGAAGTTCATCGGCCCCCTGCGCGGTATCGTGCCGATGATGGCGGGCGTCATGGCCATGGGCCCCGTGCGGTTCCAGGTGGCCAACTGGTTCTCCTCGCTGCTCTGGGCGCTCGTCTGGCTGGCCCCCGGCTATCTCGCGGTCCGCGCGCTGCATTGACGCAGCCGCTTTTGCGACATTCTGCCTCGGCCTCTGAACCGACCACTTTACCAATCCACAACTGACGCTTGGGAAAGTCGCTGCCGGACAGTCGCGGGAGTGCCGTATGTTCTTTTCCACGCGTCGCGCCTGGCTGGGGGCGATCGACAAGTCCCAGGCCGTGATCGTCTTCCGTCCGGACGGGACGATCCTTGACGCCAATGCCAATTTCCTCTCGGTGATGGGCTATCGGCTCGCGGACATCCGTGGTCAGCACCATCAGATCTTCGTGGATCCCGCCGAGCGCGGCACCGAGGCCTATCGCAGCTTCTGGGCGAGCCTTGCCGCCGGCACGTTTCAGCAGGCGGAGTTCCGCAGGATCGCCAAGGACGGCCGCGACGTCTGGATCCAGGCGACCTACACGCCCATCCGCAACTGGCGCGGCAAGGTGGTGCGCGTCGTCAAGTTCGCCTCCGATATTACCGCCCAGAAGCTCGCCCGGGCCGACGATACCGGCAAGATCATCGCTCTCGACCGCTCGCAGGCGGTGATCGAATTCGCCCTCGACGGCACCATCCTCGCCGCCAACGCCAATTTCGCGGCGACCGTTGGCTATGCGCCGGAGGAGTTCATCGGCCGCCACCACCGCATGTTCGTGCCGCCCGCCATCGCCGAAGGCGCCGATTATCGCGCCTTCTGGCAGGCGCTCGGCCGCGGCGAATATCGCGCCGGCGAGTTCCAGCGCGTCGCCAAGGGCGGTCGTGAAATCTGGCTGCAGGCGACCTACAATCCGATCCTCGACCCGGCCGGACGGCCGCTGAAGATCGTCAAGTTCGCCTCCGACATCACCGCCGACAAGATGCGGGGCGCCGATGCCGCCGGCAAGCTGAAGGCCATCGACCGGTCGCAGGCGGTCATCGAGTTCGCGCCCGACGGCACGATCCTCAACGCCAACGCCAATTTCCTCGCCTGTGTCGGCTATCGCCTCGACGACATCGTCGGCCGCCACCACCGCCTGTTCGTCGACCCGGACGAGGCGGCAAGTGCGGAGTACGCCGCGTTCTGGGCGGCGCTGGGCCGTGGAGAATTCCGGTCCGGCGAGTTCGGCCGGCGTGGCCGCGATGGCCAGCGCATCTGGCTGCAGGCAACCTACAATCCGGTCTTCGGCCCCGATGGCAAGCCGGTGAAGGTGGTCAAGTTCGCCTCCGACATCACCGCCGAGGTCGAGCGCCGCGAGGCCTTCGCCACCCTGTCGCTGGTGGCCAACGAGACCGCCAATTCCGTCATCATCACCGACGCCAATGGCCGGATCGAATATGTGAATCCCGGTTTTGTGCGCACCACCGGTTTCACGGCGGCGGAGGTGAAGGGCCGGAAGCCCGGCGACTTCTTGCAGGGACCGGGCACGGATCCGGCGACCAGGGCCGCCATCGGCGAACACCTGGGCCGGCGAGAGCCGTTCTATTGCGAGATCCTGAACTATCACAAGGACAAGCGTCCCTATTGGATCTCGCTTGCCATCAACCCGGTCTTCTCGGCCTCGGGCGTTCTCGAGCG
The DNA here is from genome assembly GCF_003046185.1 of Phreatobacter oligotrophus. NCBI lineage: Bacteria > Pseudomonadati > Pseudomonadota > Alphaproteobacteria > Hyphomicrobiales > Phreatobacteraceae > Phreatobacter > Phreatobacter oligotrophus. The sequence continues at coordinate 501,643 of NZ_PZZL01000004.1, read as the reverse complement.
CTACGTCTCCATCCAGGCCGACATCACGGCCACCAAGCAGGCCGCGCTGGCCAAGACCGCCCAGATCGACTCCATCAGCACCACCAATGCCATCGCCGAATGGTCCGTGGCGGACGGGCGACTGACGCTCGCCAACCGTTTCCTGGAGGGACGCGGCGTCACCACGGGAGCCGCGGTCGAGTTGCGCAACCTTCTCGCCGAGGGGGACCGCCAGCGGCTGCTGGCGGGCGAGACGGTCCGGCGCGACATGGGCTGGCCGGGTCGCGGCCCCGACATGCTCTGGCTCGACGCGGTCTTCTCGGTGCTCAACGACATCGAGGGGCGCCCGGAGCGGGTGCTGATGTGCGCCAGCGACATCACCAACCGCCGGCGCGCCATGGAGCAGACCAACCAGGCGCTGGCGGAAGTTCTGGCCTCGGCCGACCAGATCGGCGCGATCACGGTCGCCATCGAGGCCATCGCCAAGCAGACGAACCTCCTCGCGCTCAACGCCACCATCGAGGCGGCGCGGGCCGGGGAGGCGGGCAAGGGCTTCGCCGTGGTGGCGCAGGAGGTGAAGACGCTCGCCTCGCGCTCGGCCACCTCCTCGTCCGAGATCTCCGCGCTGCTCGGCACCAGCCGGGAGCGCATCGGGGTTCTCGCCGAGACGCTGGAAAGCCTCAACGGCCAGGCGGCCTGACACACAACCATCGCGACACTCCGGTCCTGCCGGCCGCGTCTAGCGGTTGAGCTAACCGTATTGCCAGCCAATGCGGCCGGTTCGCAAACGCGCATCGGTCTTTCCAACTTCGCATGCCTCAAGGGAATGGTTTTTCCTACTCTCGTCCTGTCGGGGCAGGACTGTCGGCCCGCGCCGGCACCGTCATCCGCCGCCGACCGCCGAGGAGCCTCCCATGCGCATCACCCGCCGCCAGGGCCTTGCCGCTGCCGCCGCGCTCATCGCCGCCCCCCGCATCGGCTTCGGCCAGGGCGCCGAGAGGCCGCTGCGCTTCGTCGTCAATGTCGGCCTGCAGAACCTCGACCCGATCGCCAGCCCGTCCTTCGTGACGCGCAATTTCGGCTACATGGTCTTCGACACGCTCGTCTCGCTCGATGGGAAGGGTGAGTACAAGCCGCAGATGCTGGAGGGCTGGGAGATCAGCGCCGACCGGCTCACCTGGACCTTCAAGCTGCGTGCGGGCCTGCGCTTCCACGACGGCGCCAAGGTCACCTCCGAGGACGTCATCGCCTCGCTGAAGCGCTGGGGCAACCGCGACTCCATCGGCCGCCGTCTGATGGCGGCCACCGGCGAGCTCGTCGCCAATGGCGAGGATGGCTTCACCCTGAAGCTGAAGCGGCCCTTCGGCGGCGTGCTCGACGCGCTCGGCAAGCCCTCGGTCCACGTGCCGATGATCATGCCGGCCCGCATCGCCAATGCGACGCCGCCGACCCAGCAGGTCTCCGAGATCGTCGGCTCCGGCCCCTACGTCTTCCAGCGCAGCGAATGGGTGCCGGGTGACCGCGCCACCTTCCGCAAGTTCGACCAGTATGTGCCGCGCAACGAGCCGGCCGATGGCCTCGCCGGCGGCAAGGTGGCGAAGATCGCCCGTGTCGAGATGCTGACCATGCCGGACATTGCGCTGCGCTATGCGGCACTCACCCGCGGCGAGGTGGACTATCTCGAATATGCGCCGGTGGACCTGATCCCGCGGATGCGCCGGGACCGCAACCTCACCTTCGCCCAGGCGACCGGCCGCGCGAACCTCATGTATGCGGTGTCGATCAACCACTTCCAGGCGCCGATGGACAATGTCTTCGTCCGCCGGGCCATCCAGCAGTGCCTTGATCGCGGCGAGGTGCTGGCCGGCGCCGGCTTCGGCGGCGAACTCGGCAAGCCGGACTGCACCTCCATGTTCATGTGCGGCGCCCCTTACGAGAACACCGGGGGCAGCGCCGAGATCGCCCAGACCAGCATCGCCAAGGCCAAGGCGCTGCTCGCCGAGGGCGGCTACAAGAACGAGAAGATCGTCCTCCTGCATCCGCTCGACAGCCCGCTGCTGAACCCCTTCGGCAGCGTGCTCATCGACCGGATGAAGCAGGCCGGCTTCAACCTCGACGTCCAGGGGCTGGAATGGTCGGCCATCGCCCAGCGCTGGGTGCAGAAGAACCCGCTGGACCAGGGCGGCTGGAGCGTCATCCCGGTGGTCTATACCGGCTTCGACATGTCCGACCCGCTGTCCAATCTCGGCGTTGGCTTCAACTGCACCGGCAACCAGCCCTGGGGCTATTGCGTCGATCCGATGAAGCCGGTGATCGAGCAGTTCGAGGCCGAGAGCGATCCGGCCAAGCGCCGGGCGCTGGCCGAGCAGCTGCAGAAGTTCGCGCTGGAAAATGCGACCTTCCCCATTGCCGGCCAGTTCCAGAGCCCGGCCGTGTGGCGCAGCGAGCTTGCCGGGGTGATCGACTTCGGCTTCCCCGTCATGTGGAACATCGAGCGCAAGGGCTGAGCCGCCTGAACCCTTCGACATCAGCGAAGCCCCGGCCACCGCGCCGGGGCTTTTCGCATCAGGCGGGCACGATGTGGACGATCCGGTAGCCAGCGGCCTTCATGGCCCTCAGGCAGGCCGGCAGCATGGCCGCGGTCTGCGGACGGGTGTCATGGAAGAGCAGGATGCCGCCGCGGCTCTGGGCGAGGCGGCGCATGACCAGGCCGAGCTGCTGGTCGGGCGCCATCTCGTTCCAGTCGCTGGCCCAGAGGTCGGCGCCGAAAATGCCGATGTCGCGGGCGGCAAGGCCCTGGTTGAGGGCGGCGGAGTCGCCGAAGCCCGGAAAGCGGAAGAAGGGGGTGCGCGGCCGGCCCGCATAGGAGCCATAGAGCGCCGTGTCGACGGCGCGGAAGCCGGCCTCGATATCCGCCTCGGCCGCGGCCTGCGGCAGCTGCGCCAGCGTCATCGGATGGGTGTTGGAATGGTGGCCGACCGTGTGCCCGGCCGCCAGCACGCGGCGGGCGAGGGCAGGGTGGGCTTCCGCCTGGCGTCCGATCATGAAGAAGGTCGCCTTGACGCATTCGCGGGCAAGGGTGTCGAGGATCGGCTCGGTCGTGCCGGGATGGGGGCCGTCATCGAAGGTCAGGACGACCTCGCCCGGCGCGAGCGGCAGGGTCGCGGGATAGCTCTTGCGACCGACCCTCAGCGCGCCGGTGGTCCGCACCGGCAACACCCGGGCCGTTCCAAGCACATCCGGGCCGCAGGCCGCCCGGGCGAGGGCGGGCAGGGCCGTCGCGAGGGCCGAGCCGAGGATCAGGCGGCGTGAGGGCCGGAGGAGGGTCATGTGGGCTGGTATCCCGGTGATTCAGGCGGCGCCATGCTAGCCCGCACCGGCTTGCCAAATCGCTGCGCCGCATCCAAGAACGTTCGTTCCCTTATGGTTCGTCGCGCATCGCCGGGAGGCCCGCCATGGTCGAGACCCAGCCGCCTCTCGCCCGTGCACTCGAATGGCGCGACCGCGACTGGCGCGATGACGATGGGGAGCTGCTGCCCGAGGTCGTCGACATCGTCTGCGGCATGCTCGGCGAGGCCGATGCCGAGAGCCTGAAGACGCTTGTTTCCGATGCCCACGAGGCCGATGTCGGCGCGCTGCTCGCCCAGCTCGACCCGGACGACCGCAATCGCCTCGTCGAGTTGCTCGGGGCGGATTTCGATTTCACCGCACTGACCGAGGTCGACGAGACCATCCGCGTCGAGATCCTCGAGGAGATGGAGCCCGAGCAGGTCGCCGAGGGCATCGCCGAGCTCGAGACCGACGACGCCGTCGCGATCCTCGAGGATCTCGACGAGGAGGAGCGGAGCGAGATCCTCGACAAGCTGCCGGCCAGCGACCGCTTCGCGCTGCGCCGCGCCTTCGACTATCCGGAGGGCTCGGCCGGCCGGCGCATGAAGGACGAGTTCATCGCCGTCCCGCCCTTCTGGACGGTGGGGCAGGTGATCGACCATCTGCGGGAGTCCGCGGATCTGCCGGACGACTTCACCGAAATCTTCGTGGTGGATCCCGGCTATCACCTCCAGGGCCATGTCCGCCTCGACCGGCTCCTGCGCACCCAGCGCCCCGTGGCGGTCACCGACATCCTCGAGGAGGAGACGCGCACGGTCACGGCGAGCGAGGACCAGGAGGACGTGGCGTTCATGTTCGAACGCTACAACCTGCTCTCCGCCCCGGTGGTGGACGAGGGCAATCGCCTCGTCGGCGTCCTGACCGTCGACGACATCGTCGACGTCATCGAGGAGGAGGCGGATGCCGACATCAAGCAGCTCGGCGGCGTCAAGGCGGACGAGGAAATCTCCGACAGCGTCTGGACCACGGCCAAGGGCCGCTTCCGCTGGCTGTTCATCAACCTGATCACCGCCTTCCTGGCGACGACCGTGCTGAAATCCTTTGAGGTCCAGCTGGCGGAGATGGTGGCGCTCGCCGTCCTCGCGCCGATCGTGGCGAGCCAGGGCGGCAATGCCGCCACCCAGACCATGACGGTCGCGGTGCGCGCCCTCGCCACGCGCGAACTCGGTCCCCGTAACGCCTGGCGCATCGTCCGGCGCGAGGTCTCCGTCGGCTTCATCAACGGCATCGCCTTCGCCATCATCACCGGCACGGTGGCCAGCTTCTGGTTCACCAACGCCAATATCGGCGTGGTGATCGGCCTGGCTCTCGTCTGCAACCTCGTCGCGGGCTCGCTCGGCGGCGTGCTCATCCCGCTGCTGCTCGACCGGTTGCGCGTCGATCCGGCGATTTCATCGGGGCCCTTCGTCACGACTGTCACGGACGTGACGGGTTTCCTGAGTTTTCTCACCATCGCAACCTGGTGGTTTAAGTTGTAGGTTGCATTACGGTACGTAAAAAGAGCCGGCTCATCGTTTTTCTACATGCAATTCATGTGGCAAAACGGGCGCCGGGGCGTGCCAACACAATATTAAAGCTTGCCCGTATAGGTTGGCCGCCAGTGTATTGCGTGCCCGCCGGGGATCCGGAATGTCATTGTCAGTCAAGCGCCGCGCCGATGCCGCCTTGAGCGGTCAAGTCTGGGCGGTCGGATTTGGCGTCGTTTCGATCGCCGCGGCTGCTCTGATGCTCGCCGTCCATGCCTGGACGCCCGTCCGGCTGGTGATGGGATCCCATGGCTCCTGGGTTGGTCAGATCAGCGCCTGGGTGGTCGCAGGCACCCTCCTCACGCTCGGGCTGCTGCTGCGGCTGCGGCTGTCCCAGCGCGATGTCATCGCCGGTTCCCGGTTCCTCCTGCCCATGGGCATCGATGCCCTCACCGGCCTCGCCGATCGCGCTGCCTTCTGCCGCACCTTCGAGACCTCGCTCGATAGCATCGAGCGCCGCGGCGGCGTGACGCTGCTGCTGCTCGATCTCGACCTGTTCAAGGAGATCAACGACACCTACGGGCATCACGCCGGTGACGCGGTGCTGGCGGAGGTGGCGCGGCGCCTGCGCTTCGTCTGCGGGCCGGACGTCGCCATCGGGCGGCTTGGCGGCGACGAATTCGCCGTGCTGATCGAGGGGGCGCCGGAGGCCACCGACATCGCGGCCGCCTGCCGGCTGATCATCACCGAGGTCCGCAAGCCCATCGCCCTCGATGGACACACCCTGTCGGTCGGGGCCTCCATCGGCTTTTGCGCCACGCAGGAGCGCGGCACGGTGCGTGACGACATGATGCGGCGCGCCGACCGGGCGCTCTATCTCGCCAAGGCGCGCGGCAAGAACTGCGCCGTGGCGTTCCACCCCGACATGGACCGCGACGAATCCCAGCGCCGCTATCAGGAACGGGAGCTGCGCGGCGCGCTGATCAATGGCGAGATCGACATCGACCTGCAGCCGATCTTCGGGTCCGACGGCGTCACCATGAAGGGCGTCGAGGCGCTGGCCCGCTGGAACCATCCCTATCGCGGCCGGGTGGGGCCGGCTGAATTCGTGGCCCTGGCGGAGAGCTGCGGCCTGATCCACCGCCTGGGGGCGAACATCCTGGGCCTTGCTTGCCGGGCTGCGGCGCGCTGGGAGGAGCTGTTCGTCTCGGTCAACGTCTCGCCGATCCAGTTCCGGCGCGGTGATTTCGTCGCCCAGGTGAAGGCTGCGCTGGCCGACAGCGGCTTGCCGGCGGACCGCCTCGTGCTGGAGATCACCGAGAGCGTCATGATCGAGGACGCCGAGCATGCCCGCGCCGTGACGCACGAGTTGCGCGCACTCGGGGTGAAGATCGCCCTCGACGATTTCGGCACGGGCTTTTCCTCGCTCAGCTATCTCCGGCGCTTCAACCTCGACGCCCTCAAGGTCGACCGCAGCTTTGTTGCCGACCTCGATAGCGGCGTCGAGGCGGCGACCATTCTCCACTGCGTCGTCAATCTGGGACGGGCCCTCGGGCTGAAGGTCGTCGCCGAGGGCGTCGAGACCGCCGAACAGGCGCGTTTCCTGCGCGCTGCCGGTTGCGGGCTCATGCAGGGTTATCATCTGGCGCGCCCGATGACAGTGGCTGAGTTCGAGCGGCGCTATGCCGCGGCCGCTGCGCCGCCGCGTGATCTGGCCGCTGCGGGCTGAGGCCAGGGCCGCTCGTCGGCCTGCCGGCGCAGCGAATGTGTCGTGGCTCACGAACGCATGGCCGCGACGCTCGACAGGCGGGCCGGGGTGGGGCAGTTTCCGTGCCCTCGAACCCTCACCCCAGAGACCCTCCATGACCGCCGTCCTGCCGCTCGATCCCGCCGTCAAGGCCAAGCTCGAGACCATCACCACCGCGACCCTGACGACGGTGCTCCTCAAGAAGGGTCTCCGGAAGATCTGGATGGCGGGCACCGCGCCCTTCTCCCATGCCGGCAAGCGCACGGTCGGCCGCGCCTTCACCCTGCGCTTCGTCCCCGCGCGCGAGGATCTCGCCACCCCCGCGAGCTGGTCGAACCCGATCTCCACCCGCGGCGCCATCGAGGCCATGCCCGAGGGCGTGATCGCCGTGGTCGATGCCATGGGCTCGAAGGATGCCGGCATTTTCGGCGACATCCTCTGCGCCCGCATGGCGAAGCGCGGCGTTGCGGCGCTGGTGACGGACGGCGTCGTCCGTGACGCCGACGGCGTGCGCGGCACCGGCCTGCCGGTCTGGTGCTCGGGCGCGGCCGCCCCGGCCTCGGTCGCGGCGCTCACCTTCATCAACTGGCAGGAGCCGATCGGCTGCGGCGGCGTCGCCGTCTTCCCGAATGACATCGTGGTCTGCGATGGCGACGGCGCCGTCCTCATTCCCCAGGACATGGTGGATGCCGTGCTGGAGGCCGCCGAGGCGCAGGAGCACCTCGAGGGCTGGCTGATGGGCGAGGTCGAGAAGGGCCTGCCGCTGCCGGGCCTTTATCCGCCGAATGCCGAGACCAAGGCGCGCTACGAAAAAGAAACCGGCCGTAAAGCATAAGGGTCCTGAGGCGGCCGCCGCAGCGCGGCCGCATTTTCCCGCCAGAGCCGTAACCATGACGCGACGCCCGCTTTTCATCGCCGCCGTGACCCTGCTGGGGCTCCAGCTCGCCGGCTGCGGCAGCGTGCCGACGGCCGAGGTCTCGGCTGCGGCGACGGGCGACCATCCCTTCCCGACCATCACGCATACGGTGGGCCATCACGCCCATCCCGTGCATGGCATCGACGTGTCGAAGTACCAGGGCACGATCGACTGGCAGCAGGTGAGGGCGGCCGGCGTGTCCTTCGCCTTCATCAAGGCGACGGAAGGCGGCGACCTGCTCGACAGCCGTTTCCGCGAGAATTGGGAAGGCGCGCGCCGGGCGGGCATCCCGCGCGGCGCCTACCATTTCACCTATTGGTGCCGGCCCATGGCCGAGCAGATCGAGTGGTTCAAGCGCAATGTGCCGGTGGAGCCGGATGCGCTGCCCCCGGTGCTCGACGTGGAATGGAATTTCCAGTCGCCGACCTGCCCGCGCCGCGTTCCGGTGCCGCTGGCCCAGGCGAAGATGCGGGAATTCCTGCACGCCATGGAACGCCATTACGGCAAAAAGCCGATCATCTATGCCGACATCAAGTTCCATCGCGAGGTGCTCGCCAACGGCGAGTTCGCCGAATACCCGTTCTGGGTGAGATCGGTCGCGGCCGTGCCGCACGAGCGCTATCCCGGCCGCCGCTGGGCCTTCTGGCAGATCACCGCCACCGGCCGTGTCGCCGGCATTTCCACGCCGGTGGACCGCAACGTCTTCGCCGGCTCGCACCACCAGTGGCAGCAGCTGGCCCAGACCGGCTTCCGCCATCGGCATCACCACCATGGTGCGACGGCGGTGGCCTCGGCTCCCGCGCCCCAGGCTCCGGCTGCGCCGGCCGTGACGGTGGCGGCGGCGGAGACGCAAGCCCAGCAGGTTCCGGCCGCGACGACCAACGTTCCGGCGGCGGCCGTCCCGACCGCCGAGACACCGGCCATGACCAGCGCGCCCGTGCCGGCCTCCCGGCCGCGGTTCTGACAGTCATCCGAGACAAGAAGCCCGAATGGTCCTGCCGCGGGACCCTGAGCCCGTCATGCCCGGCCTTGTGCCGGGCATCCACGAATTCTGGCCCTCAAGCGTCGTGTTCAAGTCGTGGATGCCCGGGCCAAGCCCGGGCATGACGGACTGCGGTTCACCTGCCAGATCGCAAGCGATGCACCAACCGCCTTACACCCATCGCCTCACGCGCGCCGCGTAAGCCTCCCACTCAGCCCCGAACCGCGCGGCGAGGTGGGCCTCCTCGCGACGGATGGCGAAATGGGTCATGGCCATCACGAAGACGGCTGCGGCGATGAGATAGGCGAGCGATCCCTCCACCCCGCCGAAGCCGGCGATGAGGCAGAGTTCGCCGAGATAGATGGGGTTGCGGCTCCAGGCGAAGGGGCCTGATGTCACCAGCCGCGTCGCGGGGTGATGCGGCAGGATCGCCGTGCGGGCGCGCGACAGCGTCGAGGTCGACCACAGCACGAGCGCCAGCCCGGCGCCGAGCGCCAGCGCGCCGAGGAGCTTGGCGATGCCGGGGGCGGGCAGCGCCACCCGCGCCAGGCTGTCGAGCCCGAAGCCGAGGGCCAGCGACAGGCCGAAAATGACCGGCGGAAGCGGCCAGCGGTTCGGCCGCTCGGCATAGTCGCTCGCCCCGTTCTGCTGCGTCATCGCTTCACCCTGCCTCTCGGCGATCATGACATGGGTTCCGGCCGCTTCTATAACCATGGCCCGGCCCCGGACGAAGGGCCGCACCTGAAGGATGCCCCCATGCTGAGGAACGCGCCGCGCCCCTTCGACTTCGATCTCGGCGAGACCGCCGACATGCTGCGCGACACGGTTTTCGCCTTCTCGCAGGAGGAGATCGCCCCGCGCGCCGCGGAGATCGACCGCACCGACCAGTTCCCGATGGACCTCTGGGAGAAGATGGGCGGGCTCGGCCTGCTCGGCATCACGGTGGAGGAGGACTATGGTGGGTCGGGCCTTGGCTATCTTGAGCACTGCATCGCGGTGGAGGAGATCTCGCGCGCCTCGGCCTCGGTCGGCCTGTCCTACGGCGCCCATTCGAACCTCTGCGTCAACCAGATCCGCAAGAACGGCTCGGAGGCGCAGAAGCGGCGCTACCTGCCGAAGCTGATCAGCGGCCAGCATGTCGGCGCGCTCGCCATGTCCGAGCCCGGCGCCGGCTCTGACGTCGTCTCGATGAAGCTGCGGGCGGAGAAGAAGGGTGACCGCTACGTGCTCAACGGCACGAAGATGTGGATCACCAATGGTCCCGATGCCGACGTGCTCGTCGTCTATGCCAAGACCGATCCGGCGGCGGGCGCCCGCGGCATGACCGCCTTCCTCATCGAGAAGGGCTTCAAGGGGTTCTCCTGCGCCCAGAAGCTCGACAAGCTTGGCATGCGCGGTTCCCACACCGGCGAGCTCGTCTTCGAGGATTGCGAGGTGCCGGAGGAGAACGTGCTCGGCGAGGTCGGCCGCGGCGTCAACGTGCTGATGAGCGGCCTCGACTACGAGCGCGCCGTGCTGGCGGCCGGCCCGCTCGGCATCATGCAGGCCTGCATGGACGTGGTCATGCCCTATGTCCACGAGCGCAAGCAGTTCGGTCAGGCCATCGGCGAGTTCCAGCTCGTCCAGGGCAAGCTCGCCGACATGTATGTGTCGATGAATGCCGCCCGCGCCTATGTCTATGCCGTGGCCAAGGCCTGCGACCGCGGCCAGACCACCCGCGAGGATGCCGCCGGCGCCATCCTCTATGCCGCGGAGAACGCCACGAAGATGGCGCTGGACGCGATCCAGCTGCTCGGCGGCAACGGCTACATCAACGACTATCCCACCGGCCGCCTGCTGCGCGACGCCAAGCTCTACGAGATCGGCGCGGGCACATCTGAGATCCGCCGCATGCTGATCGGCCGCGAGCTGTTCCAGAAGACGGCATGAGCCTGGCGAACCACCTCTTCTTCTACCTGTCGAAGTTGCTCTGGTGGTTCGCGGCGCCGTCGAACCTGCTCACCGCCATCCTCGTCGTCGGCGCGCTGCTGCTCTTCACCCGATGGTCGCGGGGAGGGCGCCGGCTGGTTGTCCTCGGTGCGCTGGGGCTCCTTCTCTGCGGTATCGCTCCGCTTGGTTTGTGGCTCGCCCGGCCCCTGGAGGATCGCTTCCCCTCGCCGCCCGCGGACATGGCGGCGCCGACCGGCATCATCGTGCTCGGCGGCTCCATGGACCAGCTCACCACTGCCGCGCGGGGACAGCCGACGATCGGCGCCGCGCCGGGACGGATGACCGAGGCCGTCGCGCTCGCCCGTCGCTTCCCCGACGCGCGGATCGTCTTTACCGGCGGATCGGCGGAAGTCTTCCGCACCAGCGGCCTGGACGAGGCCGGTGCGGCCCTTGCCCTGTTCCGCCAGCTCGGCCTTGCGCCGGAGCGCCTGACGCTGGAGCGGGAGAGCCGCAACACCTACGAGAATGCCGTGCTCTCCAAGGCCCTGGTGAAGCCGCAACCGGGTGAACGCTGGCTGCTCGTCACCTCCGCCTGGCACATGCCGCGCTCGGTCGGCATCTTCCGGCAGGCCGGCTGGCCGGTCATCGCCTATCCCACCGATTTCGAGACGCGCGGCACGGATCGCGAGCTCACCCGCCCGATCCTGCCGATGAGCCGCGGTCTCGACCTCACCGATCGCATGGCGCGCGAGTGGGTCGGCCTGCTCGCCTATCGGGTCGGCGGGCGCACGGACGCGCTGTTTCCTAGCCCTTGAGGCATCAGTCCTGGCGGGGAACGGTGAGGCGATAGACGCCGCGAAAGTCGGCGGGGTCCACTGGCTTGCCCTTGCGCAGGATGATGAGCCGTCCCTCCATGGCCAGCCGCACGGCGGTGCGGCGGACCGGCTGCATCAGGCTGTGCCAGTCGATGCCGCGATCGGTGCCCACCTGTTTCGCCGCTTCCGACGGGCAGATGGATTTGTCCGGCCCGCGCGCCGCGGCGAGCGTCAGGATGGCGGCTTCGAGGTCTGAATCGGGGGCGCTCATGGCCCTCTCATGCACCAGCGCGGCAACGCCGTCGAGGCACAGCCGCCACGCGGCGGAAACCTGTCATGGGCATCCTGCCGCCATGCCGATTCTGCGCCCGCTTTCCGCCGTCGTCCTCGCCATGGCCATGGCCGCCCCGAGCCTTGCCGTCTCCACCCCGGCTGCAGCCGCTGCCGGCGGCGCCGGCATGACGGCCGGGCGGCCCTTCCTCGACACGCTGGAGCCGGCGACCCTCGGCCTTCTGGAGCGGCGCGGCTTCGGCTTCGGCGCCGCCTTCGGCAGGCCCGATGCCGCGAGCAACGAGGCGCTGCACGGCGCCAGCGCGTCCTATCGCCAGCTTACCGCCACCGTCATCGCCGATGTCGCCGGGCTCCGCCGCGACATGGAGGCGAGCGGGCGCAAGCTCTACGAGATCACCGACGGCAATGTCGGCCGCATCTTCGAAACCGCCTGGATGAGCGCTCCGACGGCGCGGTTCGGGCTCGTCGGCGTGGTCCTGCGGCTCGACCGGCGCGATTTCGCCGAACCCTCCCGGCAGGCGGAGACCTGCGGCGAGGTGCGGCTCGTCTATCGGCTCGGTTACCGCTTCCAGCGGGCCGGCCGCACCTATGCCTCGCGCATGCCCTTCTCGGTCAATGTCGTCCATGACCTCAGGCCGGGCGATGGGGGCTGCGCGGCCCTTGCCCGCGCGACGCTGGTCCCGGCCGATCTTGCAACGCCGGAGGCCCGCGCCACCTGGCTCGCCACCACCGTGCTGGCGGGCGCGACCGGCCGGCCGAAGCAGGTCGAGATCAATGCGCAGGTGGTCCGCTTCCCCTCAGGCCAGGAGACGACCTTCGGTGGCCAGGCGGCCTATCTGATGCGCGTCTTCGGCGTCACCGACACGGGCGTCACCGAAAAACCGCTCGAAAACACGCCCGACGCGGCGCGGCTCAAGGCCGACGCGGCCCTGCGCGACGACCTCGCCCGGTTCCTCGGCGAGCGGGCGGGTGAGGTCGACCGCGGCGTGGTGCTGGTGCCCGAACGGTTCCTTGCCACCAAGGCCATCTCCTTCTCGACCTATGGCTCGGCCCGGCTCGCCAACCGACCGTTCTCGCAGGTGTTCGGGCGGGATGGCGCCGCCTTCTCAGGCCTTGCCTTCGCCGGCATGACGACGGCGGCGAGCCCCGCGGGCTTCATCGAGCGCCTCGATGCCGGGACCTGTCAGGGCTGCCACCAGTCCGGCGCCACGGCCGGCTTCCATCTCATCGGCGAGGATGCCCCCGATGCGTCGCCGGTGAACCGCGTCCTCGTCGGCTACTCGCCGCATCTCCATGCCGAGCGGGCGCGCCGCGCCGCCTATGCAGAGGCGGTCGCCGCCGATCACCAGCCGAACCGCTACCGGCCCCTGCCGCTCAGCCCGCTGGCGCGCTGGGGCGGGGAGGGCGTGCCCGCCTTCCAGCGGGCAGGGCTCGGCCAGGCCTGCTTGCCGGACAGCCAGCGCCGCCATGTGGCGGCGGGCTTTACCTGCGAGGGCCGCGCCACCTGCCAGGAGCTCGCGGAGAATGCGGCGCTGGGCGTGTCCTTTGGCCAGTGCGTGCTCAACGACAAGCGCGACGAGTTCTCCGGCCAGGCTTGCCTCACCGGGCGGATCGCCACGGATCCGATCCGTCCCTGGCTCGACCGCTTCGCCGTCACGGGGCAGGTGAACAGCCGAGCCACCCGCATCAATGCGCGCGACCATACCTGCCGGCCGCCGGTGGGCGGTGCGCCGGCGGGCCTCGCCTATCGCCAGTGTGACGAGAATGACCGGCGCTTCGTGGGTTTCCGGCCGGGCCAGACGCCGCCGAACGAGATCTGCGGCTTTGCCGGCGGCCGCGCCTTCGACATCTGCGTCGCCACCAACGATTTCGCCAGCTGCCTCGGCGGCTCCATCGTCCGCGGCATGCGCGCGACCTGCTCGGCCGAGCGCCTCTGCCGCGAGGACTTCATGTGCCAGGCCTTGCCGTCGGACCTGCCCGATGTCGGCCGCGTCGCCGGGCTCGGCTATTGCTCGCCGACCTATTTCCTCTTCCAGATGCGCCTCGACGGGCACCCGGATCCGCGGCGCAGGAGCTAGCGCTGATGTGGGCGCATCATCCGGGTCCGCCAACCGGGACCCACTTGGCGGGGTGATGCGCTAGATCACCGCTTGCCGGCTCTCGGAGTGGAACTGCCGGCGATAGAGCACGGCGAAGACGGCCGTCGTCGCGACGATGAAGACCACCGGCCCCGCGAACCAGCCGAGATAGCCGAGCGCGAAGAAGAAGGCGCGCTGCCCGCGATTGAAATGGGCGGCGGCGATGGTGTTCATCCTCGCCGCGCGCTCGGCCATGGCTTTGGCCTCGTCGGAGGTGCGGCGGTCGCCCTCGGGCGTCGCACCGATCAGGATGGCGCAGTAGTTGAACAGCCGGTAGGCCCAGCCAAACTTGAAGAAGGCATAGACGAAGACGACGGTGAGGCCCGCGAGCTTGATCTCCCAGAGCTGGCGCGTGCCGGCATGGCCGAAGGACAGGGTCTGCACCACCTCCACCGCCCGGTCCGAGGCGTTGAGCAGGCCGAGGCAGGCGCCAACCGCGAGCAGCGAGGTCGAGGCGAAGAAGGATGAGCCCTGCTGCAGCGTCATGTTGATCTGGGTGTCGACGATGCGGTTCGGGCGCACCGTCATCTCCTCCATCCAGCGCTTCCGGTAGATGGCCATGGAGGCGGTGAGGCCGGTCCTGCCGCCGCTCCAGATTTCCACCAGCCAGGCATAGGTGCCCCAGGCCGCGACGAAATAGGCGAAGGCGAAAGCGTCGAAGAGCGTGAGATCAAGCATGGGACAGGCGTAGCAAGGCGGGCGGGGCGGCGTCGAGTCGTCCGCCGTCCGGCGGGTGTCGAAGAGGCGGCGGATGGTGCTAGGCTCGACCCGCTACAGGAGGATCGCATGCCGCAGACCATCACGCGGGGCTACAAGGCGCTCATCGACCAGGCCAATGCCGAGGTGAAGACGCTGACCATCGAGGAGGCCAAGGCCCTCCATGGCCGCGACGACGTGGTGTTCGTCGACATTCGCGACCCGCGCGAGCTGGAGCGCGACGGCAAGGTGCCCGGCGCCTTCCACTGCACGCGCGGCATGCTGGAGTTCTGGATCGACCCGGAAAGCCCCTATGCCAAGCCGGTCTTCCAGGAAGACAAGACCTTCGTGTTCTTCTGCGCCGGCGGCCTGCGCTCGGCGCTCGCGGCCAAGACGGCCCAGGACATGGGCCTGAAGCCTGTCGCCCATGTGGAGGGCGGGTTCGGCGCCTGGAAGAAGACCGGCGGGCCGGTGGAGGAGTGGGCGCCGAAGCCGAAGGCCTGATCGATTCATCAGCGCCGCGCATGAGACGATCACGAAGCTTGGCTGGATCGATCCTCGCTGGCCTTCCATGATGGCCTCTCTTCCCCGGGAGGCCCGTCATGAAGCTCGTCATCGGCAACAAGGCCTATTCGTCGTGGTCGTTCCGGCCGTGGATCCTGTTGAAGGTCCTCGGCATCCCGTTCGATGAGGAGCTGATCCCGCTCTACCGGGAGGGATCGGCCGAGGCCATTCGGAAGCTCTCGCCGGGCGGCAAGGTGCCGGCGCTGATCGACGGCGATATCGTCGTCTGGGAGAGCCTGTCGATCATCGAATACATCGCCGATCGTTTCCCGGATCGCGGCGTCTGGCCGGCCGATCCCGCCGCCCGCGCCCATTCCCGCTCCATCGCCAGCGAGATGCATTCGGGCTTCCAGGCCCTGCGCAACCGCTGCCCGATGAATGTCCGGCGGGTGCCGCATCCGATCGTCCTCGGCCCCGAGGTCGAGGCCAATGTCGCCCGGATCGTCGCCGGCTGGACGGAGGCGCGGGCGCGTTTCGGGGCCGGCGGCCCGTTCCTCTACGGCGCCTTTTCGGGAGCCGATGCCATGTATGCGCCGGTCGTCTCGCGCTTCCATTGCTATGCGGTGCCGGTGCCGCCGGAGGCGCGCGCCTACATGGACGCGATCATGGCTCTTCCCGCCTGGAAGGACTGGATGGAGGCAGGCCTCATCGAGCCCTGGCGCCTCGCCGACAGCGACGACGTGACCTGAGCGGCGGTGGCCCCCGCATTCCCCTATCTTGTCGCCGCCGCTCGCGGTTCCATGATGAGGACAGGGAGCCCCGCCATGTCGCACCGTTTCACCATCCGCCGCACCATCCTGGCCATCGCCGCCAGCGCCTGTCTCGGCCTCCTGCCGGCCAGCGCCATGGCCGCCGACCTCACGGTCATGGTGACCGGCGCCTCGAAGGAGGTGTCGCAGCGGATTGCTGACCTGTTCCAGGCCCGCAGCGGCCATCGCATCACCCTCGTCGCCGACACGGCGGGTGGCGTGCGCCGCCGCGTCGAGGCGGGGGAGGCGGCGGACGTCATCGTCGCGACGCCGGTCGTCATCGACGCGCTCGTGACGGGCGGCAAGGTCGTGCCGGGAACGCGCTATGACCTGGCGCGCACCGGCATCGGCATCGGCATCAAGGAGGGCGCGCCTGTGCCGCCCATCGCCACCGTCGACGACATTCGCCGTCTGATCCTCGCTTCCAAGGGCATCGCCTATGTCGATCCGGCCAGCGGCGGCACCAGCGGCACCTATTTCGTCCAACTGGCCGAGCGCCTCGGCCTGAAGGACGAACTGGCGGCGCGGGCCCGGCCGCAAATGGGCGGTTACGTCGCCGAGCGCGTGGTTCGGGGCGAGGCGGACGTGGTCTTCCACCAGATCAGCGAGATCATGCCGGTGCCCGGCGTACGCATGATCGGGTCGCTCCCCGCCGAGATCCAGCTGACCACGACCTATTCGGCCGGCCTGTCGGCCACGGCGCGCGAGGGCGAGGCGGCGCGGGCCTTCCTGGCGCTGATGCGCAGCCCTGAGGCGGCGGCGCTCATCCGTGCCGCGCATATGGAGCCCGTCGGCCCCTGAGCTGCGGCGGTGCCTCCGCCGCTCCGCCCGGATGACAGGCAGGCCCTGCCGCGCTAACCAAGGCGCCCCGACAGATCCGCCGGAGCGTTTCAGCCTTGGCCATCCTGAAGAGTGCCTTCAATCCCGCCGCCCCCGAGGCCCGCGCCAATGCCGAGGCCTGGCGGGCTCTCGCCGAGGACCTCCAGGCGAAGCGCGCGGAAGCCGCCCTCGGCGGCAATGAGAAGAGCCGGCAGCGCCACGTCGCCCGCGGCAAGCTCCTGCCGCGCGACCGGGTGATGGGCCTCCTCGACCCCGGCTCGCCCTTCCTCGAACTCTCCCAGCTCGCCGCGAACGGCATGTATGGCGAGCCCATCCATGGGGCTGGCGTCATCACCGGCATCGGCCGGGTCGAGGGCCGCGAGGTGATGATCGTCGCCAATGATTCCACCATCAAGGGCGGCACCTACTACCCGATGACGGTGAAGAAGCATCTGCGCGCCCAGGAAATCGCGCTGCAGAACCGGCTGCCCTGCGTCTATCTCGTCGATTCCGGCGGCGCCAACCTGCCGCACCAGACCGAGGTCTTCCCCGACCGCGAGCATTTCGGCCGCATCTTCTACAACCAGGCCAATCTCTCCGCCGCGCGCATCCCGCAGATCGCGGTGGTCATGGGCTCCTGCACGGCGGGCGGCGCCTATGTGCCGGCCATGTCGGACGAGACGGTGATCGTCCGCCGCCAGGGCACGATCTTCCTCGGCGGCCCGCCGCTTGTGCGCGCCGCGACCGGCGAGATCGTCACGGCGGAGGATCTCGGCGGCGCCGACGTCCATGCGCGGCAGTCCGGCGTTGCCGATCACTATGCCGTTGACGACACCCATGCGCTGGCCATTGCCCGGCGCATCGTCGCCAACGTCAACTCGGTGAAGACCGTCGACATCGCGCTGGCCGAGCCGCGCGAGCCGAAGCACGACCCGGCCGAACTCGAGGCGCTGGTCCCGACCAATCTCAAGACCCAGTATGATATCCGCGAGGTCATCGCCCGGCTGGTGGACGGGTCCGAGTTCGACGAGTTCAAGGCGCTCTACGGCACGACGCTGGTGACGGGCTTTGCGCGGCTGCACGGCATGCCCGTCGGCATCATCGCCAACAATGGCATCCTGTTCTCGGAAAGCGCCATGAAGGGCGCGCATTTCATCGAGCTGTGCTGCCAGCGGCGCATCCCGCTCCTGTTCCTGCAGAACATCACGGGGTTCATGGTGGGCCGGCAGTTCGAGGCCGGCGGCATCGCCAAGGATGGCGCCAAGCTCGTCACCGCGGTCGCCTGCGCGCAGGTACCGAAGATCACCCTGCTGGTGGGCGGCAGCTATGGCGCCGGCAATTACGGCATGTGCGGGCGGGCCTATTCGCCGCGCTTCCTCTTCACCTGGCCGAATTCGCGCATTTCGGTGATGGGCGGCGAGCAGGCGGCGAGCGTGCTGGCGACGGTGAAGCGCGAGAATTTCGAGGCCGAGGGGAGGGACTGGAGCGCCGAGGAGGAAGAGGCCTTCAAGGCCCCGATCCGGGCGAATTACGAGGCCGAGGGCCATCCCTATTACGCGACGGCCCGGCTCTGGGACGACGGCATCATCCTGCCGAGCGAGACACGGCGGGTGCTGTCGCTGGCGCTGAGCGCGTGTCTCAATGCGCCGGTGCCAGAGACGAAGTTCGGCGTGTTTAGGATGTAATTGCTGCGGTTCGGCAGATCCTTGCACGACGCAACTGCGTCCTTCGAGGCTCGCCCTTCAGGCGAGCACCTCAGGATGAGGAGGGGAGAGACCTGCATCAAGGGAGACGCGCGCGAACGACTCGTCGCGAAGGGAGGCTGATGCCACGCTCCACCTCCCTCATCCTGAGGTGCGAGCTTTAGCGAGCCTCGAAGGACGCACTTGCGTCATGCAGTCCAACCGCTCGCCTGATGCGCTCCGACCCGTCTAGTCTCACCCCGATAAGCGCCGCTAACGGCCGATCACGGGGATGAAACGCATGACCGATACCCTTCCTCCCGCCGCCCTGGTGACCGGCGGCTCGCGCGGCATCGGCGCGGCCATCGTCCAGCGGCTCGCCGCGCGCGGCATTCCTGTCGTCAGCCTTGATCGCGAGCCGCCCGCGGCCGGTTCGCCCGCCCGTCACGTCGCCTGCGACCTGACCGACCTTCCCGCGACGCAGGCCGCGCTTGCCGCCATCACCGCCGAGAACGCCATCCTCTGGCTCGTCAACAATGCCGGCATCGCCGCTCCCGCCTCGCTGGAGGAGACGACGATGGAGGATTTCGACAAGGTGGTGGCGATCAACCTGCGCGCCTGCATCCTCGCCGCGCAAGCGGTGCTGCCGGCAATGAGGGGAGCGGGCAGGGGGCGGATCGTCACCATTTCCAGCCGCGCCGCGCTCGGTAAGGAGCTGCGCACCGCCTATTCGGCCACCAAGGCGGGGGTGATCGGCCTCACCCGCACCTGGGCGCTGGAGCTCGCCCCCCACGGCATCACCGTGAACGCCATCGGGCCGGGGCCTATCGAGACAGAGCTGTTCAAGAGCGCGAACCCGCACAATTCGCCGCGCACCCAGGCGATCATCCGCGGCGTGCCGGTCCAGCGGCTCGGCCAGCCCGAGGACATCGCCCATGCCGCCGATTTCTTCCTGTCGGATGGCGCGGGCTTCGTGACCGGGCAGGTGCTGTATGTCTGCGGCGGGATGACGGTGGGCGTGGCGCCGATTTGAGCGCGCTGCGGACGGATACCGCCCTCTTCGGGTCATGCCCGGCCTTGTGCCGGGCATCCACGACTTCACCGATGGGCCGTGGTCAAGTCGTGGATGCCCGGGACAGGCCCGGGCATGACGACCAAGGGTGGCGCATGATCTGAGGCGCCGATCCCCCGCTCACCCCACCACCGGCCAGGCCCGCTGCTCCGGACGCAGCCCCTCCAGCGCCGCGCAGAGCCGCATCACCCCGCGGTCATCGAAACGATGGCCGGTCACCTGCACGCCGATGGGGAAGCCCTTGCGGTCATAGCCCCAGTTGACGCTCGCCGCCGGCTGCTCGGAGAAGTTCTGGGCCACGGTGAAGGGGATGTGGTCCAGCGCGCGGTGCGGATCGTCGGTGGGCGAATGGGCCTCGGCGGCATAGTTCACTGGGCAGGTGCAGGGCGAGAGCAGGAAATCGAAGGGCTGGATGGCTCTGGTCGCCGCCTCGCGCATGGCCTGCATGGCGAGGAAGCCGCTCATCACATCCTCGCCGGTAAACTTGCGGGCGCGCCAGGTCGCCCATTCCACGATGTAGGGCAGGATCTGCTTCTTCTCGGCCGCCTTGAGCTTGGCGACGTCCCCATAGGAGCGGGCCTCGAAGAAGCGGCAGATGCCGTCCAGCATGTCGTGGGTGAGATAACCCTCGATGGGCGTGACGACGGCGCCCTCGGCGGCGAGCGCCTTGGCCGCCGCCTTCACCGCCCGGATGATGGCGGGATCGGCGGGCAGGCCCGCCTGCATGGCCGTGAAGACGCCGATGCGCAGGCCCTTGAGCGGCAGGCCTTTCAGGCCCCGGGCAAAGTCGGCCGGGCCGGGGGGCAGGCTCGCAAAATCGCGCGGATCGGGCCGGGCGATGACCTCCATCAGCAGCGCGCCGTCCTCGACCGTGCGGGTCATCGGGCCGGCGACGCGGCCGGGGTAGGGCGGGTGGATCGGCACCCGGCCATAGGAGGGTTTCAGCCCGAACAGGCCGCAATGGGCGGCGGGCAGGCGGATCGAGCCGCCGATATCGGTGCCGATATGGAGCGGGCCGTAGCCGGCAGCGGCCGCCGCGCCGGCGCCGGACGACGAGCCAGCGGGGTTCTTCGTGAGGTCCCAGGGGTTGCGGGTGACGCCGTGGAGCGAGGAGAGGCCCGAGGACATCATGCCGTAGTCCGGCATGGTGGTCTTGCCGAGGATGACGCAGCCGGCCTCGCGCAGGCGTGCGGGGACGGGCGTGTCCTCCGCCCGCGGCGTCATGTCGGCAATGGGCACGCCGATGGGGGCGGGGTCGCCGGCCGTGCCGATATTCTCCTTCACCGTCACCGGCACGCCGTCGAGGCGGGAAAGGGGCTTGCCCTTGGCCCAGCGACGCTCGGCGGCCTTCGCTGCCTTCAGGGCGCTCTCGGCCGAGACGATGTACATGGCGTTGAGGGCGGGCTCCGAGGCCTCGATGCGGGCGAGGACGGCGCGGGTCACCTCCACCGGCGAGAGCCGCTTCGCCCGGAAGGCGCGGGAGAGGGCGGCGGCGGAGAGGTCGGCGAGGTCGGTCATGGCATGCGGCTCCGGCAGGGGCGCAACCCTTGTCACGCCGCTTGGTGGCAGGTGCAAGGCGGGACGGGGAAGGGAGGCCATGCGCGGCGCTCGCCCCTTCGGACCGCTGGAATCGATGGGCGAACAGGGTAAAGTCGGCACCCCGCAGTCCAGCCGAGGCGTGCATGTTCTCCTCCGTCCTCATCGCCAATCGCGGCGAGATCGCCGTCCGCGTCATGAAGACCGCCAAGCGGCTGGGGCTGCGCACCATCGCCGTCTATTCCGAGGCGGATGCCGGGGCAATGCATGTGCGCATGGCGGACGAGGCCTATCCGATCGGGCCTGCCGCGGCGCGCGAGAGCTATCTCGTCATCGACAAGATCATCGCGGTGGCGAAGCAGTCGGGGGCGGAGGCCATCCATCCCGGCTACGGCTTCCTGTCCGAGCGCGCCGAATTCGCCGAGGCCTGCGCCGAGGCCGGCATCGTCTTCGTCGGGCCCCCGGCCACCGCCATCCGCGCCATGGGCCTCAAGGATGGCGCGAAAGCCCTGATGCAGAAGGCCGGCGTGCCGGTCGTGCCCGGCTATCACGGCGCCAACCAGGACCCGAAATTCCTGAAGGAGAAGGCCTACGAGGTCGGCTATCCCGTGCTCATCAAGGCGGTCGCCGGCGGCGGCGGCAAGGGCATGAAGCGCGTCGACAAGGCCATGGATTTCGACGAGGCGCTGGCCTCGGCGCAGCGCGAGGCGCAGGGCGCCTTCGGCGATCCGCGGGTGCTGATCGAGAAATACGTGCTCTCGCCCCGGCATATCGAGATCCAGGTCTTCGGCGACACGCAGGGCAACGTCGTCCACCTGTTCGAGCGTGACTGCTCGCTGCAGCGCCGCCACCAGAAGGTGATCGAGGAAGCCCCGGCCCCGGGCATGCCCGCCGCCATGCGCGAGGCCATGGGCCGCGCCGCGGTCGAGGCGGCGAGGGCGGTCGGCTATGTCGGCGCGGGAACGGTGGAGTTCATCGCCGACGGGTCCAACGGCCTCGATCCCACCAAGTTCTGGTTCATGGAGATGAACACCCGCCTGCAGGTCGAGCATCCCGTGACCGAGGCGATCACGGGGCAGGACCTCGTGGAATGGCAGCTGAGGGTCGCCGCCGGCGAGCCGCTGCCGCTCTCCCAAGAGAACCTTGCCATCCACGGCCACGCGGTCGAGGCGCGGCTCTATGCCGAGGACCCGGAAAAGGGCTTCCTGCCCTCGACCGGCACGCTCCATGCGCTGGAATTCGGGGCCGCGGAGGGCGTGCGCATCGACACCGGCGTCGAGGAGGGGGCGGAGGTCTCGCCCTATTACGACCCGATGATCGCCAAGGTGATCGCCCGTGGCGCGACGCGCGACGAGGCGCTGGATCGGCTGGGTCAGGCGCTGGCGGGGACGGTGGTGGCGGGTCCGCGGACCAACGTGACGTTCCTCACGGCGCTGACCGAGGCCGAGGGGTTCCGGGCCGGCGATTTCGACACGGGGTTCATCGACCGGAATGTCGAGGTGCTGGGGGCCGTCCCGCAGCCGATGGATGCGAAAGCGGCGGCGGTGGGGGTGTTGGGTATTGTTCAGCGCCAGATGAAGCATGCCTGGAGGGCCGAACAGCAGCACCGAGACGGCTATTCACCGTGGAGCGTTATGTCAGCGGACGCCTTTCGCCTGTCTGATTCCCCGCGCCATCAGAACGTCCCGGTCGTAGTTGATGGGGAGCTTCACTCTGCTCGACTAACGTTTCCAAGAGGCTTTCCAGTCGCCGAGGTCGCCGGGCAGACGGCCGAAATGTCGCCTTGGTATAAGGGATACCTAGGCTTTCTGGAGACATTTCTGCTTGATAACGACCTGCGAAACTATCCTCGCGACGTAGCGTTGGTGCCCTCTGCCGATGCCATCTTCGTCATCCGCAACGGCCGGCAGACCGAAGTTCGCGCCTTCGACCCGCTCGACGTCGATCTCGACCATCTCGACGGCGGCGGGTCGGTGAAAGCCCCGATGCATGGCAAGGTCGTGCAGGTCTTCGTCGAGCCGGGCCAGCAGGTCGCCAAGGGCGACCGGGTCGCGGTCATCGAGGCGATGAAGATGGAGCACACGTTGCTGGCGCCGAGCGACGGCGTCGTGACCTCGGTCTCGGTCACGGCTGGCGAGCAGGTCGCCGAGGGCGCGCCCGTCGCGGCCATCGAGGCGGCGCAGGACCAGGCGGCGTGAGGGCCTTTCTCGCAGGCGCTTCCTTCCACCTCTCCCCGGCGGGGAGAGGTCGGCGCGCAGCGCCGGGAGAGGGGGCCCATCACCCTCACTCATCTCCCCCTTTCCCGATGCTCGCCAGGGCTCGCATCGACCTCTCCCCGCCGGGGAGGGGTGGACTGCGGCTGCTCGCCCTGGCGCTGACCCTCCTCGCCGCCACCCCGGCCGCCGCCTGCCAGTGCTTCAATTTCTCCCGGGCCGAGATCGTCCAGCGCGCCGACATCGTCTTCGAGGGCACGGTGGCCGTGGTCACGCTCGCCCGCGGCCAGTTGCAGGCCACCATCGACGTCACCCGCCTCGAAAAGGGCCCGGACGTCACCTCGCTGACCCTGCTGACCCCCGCCAGCTCCGCCGCCTGCGGCATTCCCCTGCAGGTCACCCAGCGCGTCGTCATCGCGGCCCGCCGGGACGGGCCGTTCTGGCGCACGGACCTCTGCATGGCGCTCGGCCTGCGTCCGGCACCGCTTGTCCCCAACCGCTAAGGGTTCGGCCCTTGGGGGCGGCGGGTGGCCGCGCTAGATAGGGGGGCATGACCCTCCACCTCATCAAGCTCTGCGTCGGCGCCGACTCGGTCGAAGACCTCCAGGAATGGGTGGACTGGCGCATCAAGACCTTCGGCGAGCAGATCCACACGACGCGGATGCAGCCGAAGCGCGGCGACGAGATCGTCGGCGAGGGGTCGCTCTACTGGGTGATCAAGGGGGTCATCCAGTGCCGCCAACGGCTCATCGAGATTCGCCCTTTCACAGACGGGGAAGGGGTTTCCCGCTGTGACCTGGTCCTTGAGCCGGTGATCCACCGGGTACAGCCTCGCCGCAAGGGTCCGTTCCAGGGCTGGCGCTATCTCGATCCGAAGGACGCGCCGGCCGACCTGTCGTCGGGCGCGACCAAGGACCTGCCGCCCGAACTCGCGAAGGAACTGGCCGAGCTCGGCCTGCTCTGACCCTCAGACCGCGATATTGTCGATGAGCCGCGTCGCGCCGAGCCTTGCTGCCACCAGCAACCGCCAGGGCACGCCGGGACGCGGGTCCCCGAGGTCGTCGGCGGCCCTGAGCTCCAGATAGTCGAGGTCGAAGCCGGCGGCGGTGATGGCGGCGCGGCCCTCGGCGAGCGCTTCAGCGGGCGACAGGCCGTCTCCCAGCGCCTTCGCTACGCCGAGCATGGTCCGGTGCAGGACCGGGGCCGTAGTGCGCTCCTCCGCCGAGAGGTAGCGGTTGCGGGAGGAGAGGGCGAGGCCGTCGGCATCGCGCACCGTCGCGCCGCCGATGATTTCCACCGGCAGGTCGAGGTCCGCCGCCATGCGGCGGATGACGGCGAGCTGCTGGAAATCCTTCTCGCCGAAGACCGCGACATCCGGCCCCGCCTGGATCAGCAGCTTGGCGACGATGGTCGCGACCCCCGGGAAGTGGAAGGGGCGGGAGACATCCTCGAGGCCCGCCGTCGCCGGTCCGGTCAGGCTGACGGTCGTGGCGGCGCCCGGCGGGTACATGGTCGGGACCTCGGGCGCATAGACAGCCTCCGTCCCGACTTCAGACAGGACATCAAGATCATACTGGAAAGTACGGGGATATTTTGCGAAATCCTCATTGGGTGCGAACTGCGTCGGATTGACGAAGATCGACACGATGACGCGGTCGGCGGAGCGCCGGGCCGTCTCGACCAGCGAGACATGGCCGGCATGGAGCGCGCCCATGGTGGGCACCAGGCCGACGCGCAGACCCTCGGCGCGCCAGCCGGCGACGAGGGTGCGCAGGTCCGCGACGGTGCGGACGACCTGCGGGCGGGCCATCAGGCCTCATCCTCCTCGGGGTCGGGACGACCCATCCACCAGATGACCAGCATGGCCACCGGGATCCAGGCGATTCCGGCCGCGGCATAGAAGAGTGGCTCGCCGATGGGGCCGAAGCGGCGGACGGCATTGTGCATGATCGCCATCACGATCAGGGCGTAGAAGGTCACCCAGACCAGGAGGAGGATCGTGCCGAAGAGCTTGCGGGTGCGCTGACGCATGCGTGATGACCGGGTCCGGTTGCCGCCTTGCCGGGCGGTGGGGCAGGGCTATATCTCGCCCTTACGAAGGATCACAAGCCGGAGGATCGCCGCATGACGGCGCCCGCGACCGTTTCGACCGCTCCCGACACGCACCGCGCCGTGCGCATCTGGCTGCTCTGCGTGGCCGCGCTGGTCTTCTGCATGGTGGTGGTGGGCGGCGCGACGCGGCTGACCGATTCCGGTCTGTCGATCACCGAATGGAAGCCGGTGACGGGCTCCATCCCGCCGCTGTCGGCGGCCGACTGGGCGCTGGAATTCGACAAGTACCGGGCGAGCCCTCAATACCAGGCCATCAACAAGGGCATGAGCCTCGGCGACTTCCAGTTCATCTACTGGTGGGAATGGGGCCATCGTTTCCTTGGTCGCCTGGTCGGTGCGGCCATGCTGCTGCCGTGGATCTTCTTCGCGGCGCGCGGCTTCATGTCGGCGCGGCTCGCCGCCGGCACCTTCGGCATCGGCCTGCTCATGGCGCTTCAGGGCTTCGTCGGCTGGCTGATGGTGGCCTCGGGCCTCAAGCCAGGCATGGTCTATGTCGCGCCGCTGAAGCTGATGTTCCACCTGTCGCTGGCCTGCCTGATCTTCGCGCTGCTCGTCTGGACGGCGCTGAGGCTCATGCCGGAGCGGCGGCGCGAACCGGTGCCCGACATCGTGCGGCGCGGCGGCATCGCCGTGCTCTGCGTGCTGGCCCTCCAGATCGCCCTCGGCGCGCTGGTCGCCGGCAACAAAGCGGGCATGCGCTTCAACGACTGGCCGCTGATGGATGGCGCGCTGATCCCGCCCATGGCCGTTCTGTTCGACAAGGCGACCATCGGCGAGGCCTTCATCGACTCGCTCGCCCTCGTGCAGTTCAACCACCGCCTGGTCGCCTATGGCTTGCTGGCGCTGGCGGTCTGGCACATGCTCTCGGCGCGCGGCACGGCCTATGCCAAGGGCGCGACGGTGCTGCTGGGCCTGGTGACGGCGCAGGCGGTGATCGGCGTGGTGACGCTGGTGCTCGTCGTGCCGCTCTGGGCCGGCCTCCTGCACCAGGGCTTCGCCGTGCTGGTGCTGGGGCATGCGCTGTCGCATGTTTTCGCGCTGACCCGCGCGCCGCGGATCGAGGCCGTGCCGGCCGGGCGGGCCGTTCCGGCGGAGTAGGGCGGGGCTCGGGCCCACCGCTATCGGACAGCATTCACCTCTCCGTCATGCCCGGGCTTGGCCCGGGCATCCACGACTTCTCAGACGTCGGTGGTCAAGTCGTGGATGCCCGCCACAAGGGCGGGCATGACCATGCCGCGATGGCGCGTCAGGGGGCCAGACGGCCTCAGACCGCCGCCAGCGCCTTTTCCAGATCGGCGATGATGTCCGCGACATCCTCGATGCCGACCGAGAGGCGCACCACCTCCGGTCCTGCACCTGCCACCGTCTTCTGCTCGTCGGAGAGCTGGCGGTGGGTGGTCGAAGCCGGGTGGATGATGAGCGAGCGGGTGTCGCCGACATTGGCGAGGTGGGAGAAGAGCGCCACTTCCGAGACCAGCTTCACGCCTGCCTCGTAGCCGCCCTTGAGTCCGAAGGTGAAGACCGCGCCGGCGCCTTTCGGCGTGTACTTCTTGGCGAGCGCATGGCCCTTGTCACCGGGAAGGCCCGGATAGGAGACCCAGGCGACCTTCGGGTGGGTGGAGAGGAATTCCGCCACCTTCAGCGCATTGGCCGAGTGCCGCTCCATGCGCAGCGGCAGGGTCTCGATGCCGGTGAGGATCTGGAAGGCGTTGAAGGGCGAGAGCGCCGGCCCGAGGTCACGCAGGCCCAGGACGCGCACGGCGATGGCGAAGGCGAAATTGCCGAAGGTCTCGGCCAGGACGATGCCGCCATATTCGGGGCGGGGCGAGGTCAGGAAGGGATAGCGGCCGGACTTCACCCAGTCGAAGGAGCCGCCATCAACGATCACGCCGCCGATGGAATTGCCGTGGCCGCCGAGGAACTTGGTGGCGGAATGCACGACGATGTCGGCGCCGTGCTCGAAGGGGCGGATGAGGTAGGGCGTCGCCAGCGTGTTGTCGACGATCAGCGGGATGCCGTGGCGCTTGGCGATGGCCGAGATGCCGGCGATGTCCGTGATGTTGCCGGCGGGGTTGGCGATGCTCTCGATGAAGATCGCCTTGGTCTTCGGCGTCACCGCCGCCTCGAAGGCCGCGAGGTCGTCCTGATCGGCCCAGACGACGCGCCAGTCGAAGCTCTTGTAGGAGTGGTTGAACTGGTTGATCGAGCCGCCATAGAGCTTCTTCGAGGCGACGAACTCGTCGCCGGGCTGCAGCAGGGCGTGGAAGACGAGGAATTCGGCCGCATGGCCGGAGGCAACGCCGAGCGCCGCCGTGCCGCCCTCGAGCGCCGCGACGCGTTCCTCGAGCACCGCGTTCGTGGGGTTGCCGATACGGGTGTAGATGTTGCCGAAGGCCTGCAGGCCGAAGAGCGAGGCGGCATGGTCGACATCGTCGAAGACGAAGGAGGTCGTCTGGTAGATCGGCGTCGCCCGCGCGCCGGTGGTCGGATCGGGCTGGGCGCCGGCATGGACGGCGAGGGTGGCAAAGCCGGGGGCGCGATCAGCCATGATGTTTCCTCCTGACCGGCCATTCGCCGGCATTTCGTAGAATTTCTGTCTATCGCGCCGCCATCTGACGGGTCAATGAAACAGGATTTTCTATTTCGGGGCCGTGACAGCGGCCCTGTTCCGTCGGCGCCGCGCGCCGCGTCAGCCCGCTTCAGTCGCGCTGGAAGGTGGTCCGGAGCCCGAGCTTCTGGAACTTGCCGGCCTTCAGCTGCGGGGCGCGCTTCGCCGAGATGGTGCGGGAATTGACCCCCATCCAGGCGATCTCGGAGGACAGACGCCCGAGCTCGATCTTGGGGCAGCGGTTCATCACCACGGTCATGCCGGCCTCCTCCGCGCGGGCCGCGGCAGCATCGTTGCGCACGCCGAGCTGCATCCAGATGACCTTCGGGCGCTGCGGGAGGGCGATGGCCTCCTCGACGATGGCCGCGGCGGCCTCGGCATTGCGGAAGATGTCGACCATGTCCACGGGCTCGGGGATGTCGGCGAGGTTCGCGTACACGCGGCAGCCGAGGATCTCCTGGCCGGCAAGGCCGGGATTGACGGGGTGGACGCGGTAGCCGCGGTCGAGAAGGTATTTCAGCACGAAATAGGAGGGGCGCACCGCATTGGCGGAGGCGCCGACCATGGCGATGATCTTCACGTCCGACAGGATGGTGCGGATCGTGGCGTCGGAATAGCTGTCGTGGTTCACCGGTCTTCCCATCGCGGCTGGCGCTTCTCGAGGGTGGCGGCAATGCCCTCCTCGGCGTCGCGGGCGAGCATGTTCTCAACCATCACGGCGCTGGCATGCGCATAGGCGTCGGAAAGGCCCATTTCCAGCTGCTCGGAGAAGGCGCGCTTGCCGACCTTCACCGTCAGCGTCGACTTGGCGGCGATGCGGGCGGCCAGCGCCGTCGCCTCGGCAAGCTCGGTGCCGGCCGGCACGACGCGGTTGACGAGGCCCATGCGGAAAGCCTCGTCGGCGGGGATGGCGTCGCCCAGCAGCAGCATCTCCATGGCATGCTTGCGGCTGAGGTTGCGCGACAGCGCCACCATCGGCGTCGAGCAGAACAGGCCGATATGGACGCCGGGCGTGCAGAACCGCGCCTCGGATGAGGCGACGGCGAGGTCGCAGGTGGCGACGAGCTGGCAGCCGGCAGCGGTGGCAAGGCCCTGGACCGCGGCGATGACGGGCTGCGGCAGGGCGACGATCTGCTGCATCATGGCGGAGCAGCGGCCGAGGATGTCGGCGAAATAGGCGCGGCCCCGGTCGGGATCGGCTCTTCGGGCGCTCATCTCCTTGAGGTGATGGCCGGAAGAGAAGCAGGGGCCGACAGCGGTGAGCACGACGGCGCGGATGCTGCGGTCCGCGGCGATGGCGGCGAGGGTGTCGGAGAGGCTCGCCAGCATCCGCTCGGACAGGGCGTTGCGGCTCGACGGGTCATCGAGGGTCAGCGTGGCGATGCCGTTCGCATCCGCGCGACGGAGGATCGGCGCGGCGATGGTGGGGGCGGGCGAGGGAGCGTCAGACAAGCGGCATCCGCCTTTTGCAAGAGGAGCGGGCGCGACCTTGGCCCGCTATCGTCGCACCCGCAAGGCCGCCGAAGGGCGGTCCGTCCCCCGGAAGCGCTTCAGCCCGCCATGTCCAGCCACGCCGCCGCCCGCATGACCGTGACCGAGATGGAGGCCTTTCTCGCCACCGAGTTCCCGCAGGTCTTCGGGCCGGGCAAGACCTTCATGGTCGAAGCGGTGGGGCCGAAATTCGCGCGGATGCGCTGCCGGTACGATCCCCGCCAGTTGCGTCCGGGCGGCACGATCTCGGGACCGACCATGATGACGCTGGCCGATACCGGGCTCTATGTGGCGATCCTTGCCTCGATCGGGCCGGTCGCGCTCGCGGTCACGACCAACCTCAACATCAACTTCCTGAAGAAACCCGCGCAGCGCGACCTCGTCGCCGAATGCCGGCTGATCAAGCTCGGCAAGCGGCTGGCCGTGGGCGAGGTCGCGATCTGGTCGGAGCGCGAGGGGGACGATCTCGTCGCCCATGCCACCGGCACCTATTCGATCCCGCCGGAGCGGTGAGCGGCGGGCGCAGTGAGTCCGATGCCCCACCCTTACCCTCCCCGCTGACGCGGGGAGGGGGACCATGACCTCGCGCCAGTCGCGTCTCGGTTGGGCCAGGCACAACCGTGGCCGTTTGGCAGGACGTCGAAGTCCCCTCCCTGCGCGGAGCGCGGGGAGGGTGCGGGTGGGGCATTGACGGACGACGAACCAGCCGGCCTCACGCCTCGAGCCGCTTCCTCAGCTCCGCCTTGGCAATCTTCTCCAGCGTCGAGCGCGGCATGTCGTCCACCAGATGCACCTCGCGCGGCACCTTGAAGTCGGCGAGGGCTGACCGGCAGGCGGTGATGATGCGGTCGGGAAGGTCGGGCGCGGCATCCGCCTGCGGAATGACGAAGACGACGGGCACCTCGTCCAGCATCGGGTGCTTCTTCGCCACCACCGCCACCTCGCGGACGCCCTGGACCTGCACGATGACCTGCTCGATCTCGGAGGCCGCGACATTCTCGCCGCCGACCTTCAGCATGTCCTTGTCGCGGTCGCCGAAGCGGATGAAGCCGTTCTCCAGCAGCTTCACCCGGTCGCCGGTGATGAAATAACCGTCTGAATCAAAACTCTCGGCCATGGCCTTGGCGTTGAAGAGATATTCCTTGAAGAGCGTCAGGCCGGGAATGCCGCGGATGCGCAGGTGGCCCGTGCCGCCGACCTGGGTGGCGCGGCCGTCGTCGTCCAGTACGCGGATCTCGTATTCCGGCGCGGCGCGGCCGATGGCCATGGGGATGTTCGGCTGGGTGACCTCGCCGATGATGCCGTGGGTGATGGTCTCGGTCATGCCCCACCAGCCGATGGTCTTCACGCCGAAGATGGCGTCGGTCGGCGGCTCGCAGACGGCGCTGCCCCAGAGCCGGAACGTGTGGCTCTTCGGGATGTCGCGCTCCATCAGGGCGCGGGTGCAGAAGGGCACGACGGAGGTCCAGGTGCAGCGGTGCTCGGCGGCAATCGCCCAGAAGCGGCTCGCCGAGAAGCGCGGCATGATGACGGCTGTCGCTCCCACCCAGAGGCTCGCCAGAACGGAATAGGCCAGCGCATTGGTGTGGAAGAGCGGCAGGTGGACGAGGTGCACGTCCTCCGGCCTCAGGTCCTCGTGGGCCGCGTTGACCTTGGCGCCCCAGAGCGCGTTGGCATGGGTCCAGAGCACCGCCTTCGGCCGCGCCGTCGTGCCGGACGTGTACTGGACCGAGCAGGGCCAGAGGGGATCGCGCGGGCGCACCGGCCGGTCTGCCGCGTCGGCGAAGAGGGCGTCGAAGCGCTCGGCCTTCTCCGGGACCCGGGCGCCCAGGGCCGGCTCGCCGCTGTCATTGTCGGTCACCGCGAGCCAACGCAGGGCCTGGCAGTTGGCGGCGACGCTATCGGCATAGGCCGGCTGGGTGATGGCGGCGACCGCCCCGCAATGCTCCGCGAAATAGGCGATCTCCGGCCCGGCGGAACGGGTGTTGGTGGTGACCGCGATGGCGCCCAACTCGACGCAGGCATACCAGGCGAGCAGCGCCTCCAGGCAATTGTCGAGGTGGATCAGCACGAACTCACCCGGCTTGATCCCGCGGCGGGCGAGGCCGGCGGCCAGCGCCCCGACGCGGCCGTGGAAGGCCCGGTAGGTGAGGGTGACAGCCGGCCGCTCGAACGGGGTCCAGACGATGAAGGGGTGGTCTCCCCGCCGTTCGGCCCGCATGGCGAGGAGCCAGGGCACATCGAGGCCGGCAAAGGGGCCGACATGGCCGGTGGGCGGGGTCACCATGGGCATTGGTGGCATCCTTGGGGCGTTTCCTCGGGACGATCGGCCGGTTTGCCCGGCTCTGACGGTCAGCCTGCGCCGGCCTGCGCAAGGGCTCAACTGGGCCGAGCGGCCGATCGGCGCGCCATCACATCGCCGGGAGCGTCACGGGCCGCTTGGCAGGACGCGGTTGATCGGCGAGGTTCACCGCCCATCTGTGGCGAGCCGTCACGTTGACGGCGCCGAGGAGCCCTCATGTCCGATCTGTCCGCCTTCCCCATCACCCGCCGCTGGCCGGCGGCCCATCCCGACCGCATCCAGCTCTATTCGCTCCCCACTCCGAACGGCGTGAAAGTGTCGATCATGCTGGAGGAGACCGGGCTCGCTTACGAGCCGCACACGATCAATATCGGCCAGAACGAGACCTGGGGGCCGGAATTCCTGTCGCTCAACCCCAACGGCAAAATCCCCGCGATCATCGATCCCAACGGGCCCGGCGGCAAGCCGATCGGGCTGTTCGAGAGCGGCGCGATCCTCCTCTACCTCGCCGAGAAGACGGGGAAGTTCCTGCCCGCCGATCCGGTCGCCCGTATCGAGACCATCCAGTGGGTCTTCTTCCAGATGGCGGCGGTCGGCCCGATGTTCGGCCAGCTCGGCTTCTTCCACAAATTCGCGGGCCGCGAATGGGAGGACAAGCGGCCGCTGGAGCGCTACCGCGCCGAATCCCACCGCCTCATCCGCGTGCTGGAGACGCGCCTTGCCGACCGCGCCTTCATCATGGGCGATGACTACACGATCGCCGACATGTCGCTGCTGGGCTGGGTGCGCAACCTCGTCGGCTTCTACGGCGCGGGCGATCTCGTCGCCTATGGCGAGCTCAAGGCGGTGCCGGCCTGGCTGGAGCGCTGCCTTGCCCGTCCGGCGGTGCAGCGCGGCCTGGAGATCCCGAAGCGGCCGTGAGGTGCGCGCGACGCCCAAGTGATTGAAAAACAGCGGCGAAAATACAGGTATCAAAATACCTATTTTATAAGCCCCTGATTTTTAGACTGTTTTTGTGGCATCATGACATTGACGGCGGCGGGGCGCTCTTCTATAGCCCTGCCGACGCGTCGAACGGCCTGCCGCTCGCCGCTTCCGATTTCTCTTTTCCGGAAGACACGATCATGAAGACCTATGTGGCGAAGCCCGCCGAGGTCGACAAGAAGTGGGTTCTGATCGACGCGAAGGGCCTGGTTGTGGGCCGCCTTGCGACGATCGTGGCGATGCGCCTGCGCGGCAAGCACAAGGCCACCTACACCCCCCATGTCGATTGCGGCGACAATGTCATCGTCATCAATGCGGACAAGGTGGTTTTCACCGGCCGCAAGTGGGACCAGAAGGCCTACTACCATCACACCGGCTATCCGGGCGGCATCAAGGAGCGCATGGCCAAGACCATCCGCGACGGCCGTTTCCCGGAGCGCATCGTCGAGAAGGCCGTGGAGCGCATGATCCCGCGCGGTCCGCTCGGCCGCAAGCAGATGTCGAACCTGCGCGTCTATGGCGGTGACAAGCACCCGCACGAGGCCCAGACGCCCGTCGCCCTCGATGTCGGCGCGATGAACTCGAAGAACGTGAGGGCCTGACAATGGCTGAGACCGTTTCGTCCCTCGAGGGCCTCAGCGCCCTGAAGACCGGTGGCTCGGAAGCCCCGCGTCACGTCCAGAAGCTCGACAAGCAGGGCCGCGCCTATGCCACCGGCAAGCGCAAGGACGCGGTCGCCCGCGTCTGGGTGAAGCCCGGCTCGGGCAAGATCACGGTCAACGATCGTGCCCTCGACGTCTATTTCGCCCGCCCGGTGCTGCGCATGCTGCTGAAGCAGCCGCTGGTGCTCGTCGGCCGTGACACCCAGTACGACATCGTCGTCACGGTGGCCGGCGGCGGCCTCTCCGGCCAGGCCGGCGCGGTGCGCCATGGCATCTCCAAGGCGCTCACCTACTACGAGCCGGAGCTGCGCGGCGCCCTGAAGAAGGAAGGCTTCCTCACCCGCGACAGCCGCGTGGTCGAGCGCAAGAAGTACGGCCGGGCCAAGGCTCGCCGCTCCTTCCAGTTCTCGAAGCGCTGATCCGTTTCGGAGCGATCGAAAGACACAGGAAAAGCCGGGCCTCGCGCCCGGCTTTTTCGTTATAGCGTCAGCGCAGCGCTGCGGGGATGACCCGCGCCCGCGAGGCTGGTGCTGAGGGACTAGCATGGCACAGTGATGGCCCCGAGGAGATCTGCCATGCCGATCGACGTCAGTCCCGTTCCCCAGGCTCTGCGCGATGCCGCCTACAACAACGGCCAGGCGGTGCCGAGCTGGTCTGACACCTTCACCCGCTGGACGGCCGAATCCGCCGTCATCCGCGAGCGCTTTGCCGCGACCATGGACGTGCCCTTCGGTCCGGGGGAGCGGCAGAAGGTGGACCTCTATCCCGCGCGCGAGGCGGGCGCGCCCTGCCTCGTCTATTTCCACGGCGGCTACTGGATGCGGAACCGCCGCGAGATGTTCGCCGTCCTCGGCGAGGGCGTCATGGCCCATGGCTGGTCGGTCGCCATGCCCGGCTACACGCTGGCGCCGGAGGCGAGCCTTGCGAGCATCGTCGCCGAATGCAGCGCGGCGCTGGACCTGCTGGCCGCGGACGGCGCGCGCCACGGCATTGCCGGGCCGCTGATCGTCGCGGGCTGGTCGGCCGGCGGCCATCTCGCGGCCATAGCGCTGAGCCACGAGGCGGTGACGGCGGGCCTTGCCATCTCAGGGATATTCGAACTGGCGCCGCTCGCCGGCACCTATCTCAACGAGAACCTGCGCCTCACAGCCGACGAGATCTCGGACCTGTCGCCGCTGCGCCGGCCGTCCGTGATGAAGCCTCTCGGCATCACCTATGGCGACCGGGAACTGCCGGCGCTGGTGGCGAATTCCCACGCCTTCCATGCGAGCCGCCAGAGGGCCGGGGCACCGGGACCGCTGGTGCCCGCGGCTGGCGCCGACCATTTCTCCATCCTCGACACGATGCGCGATCCCGAGGGCATCCTGACGCGGATGCTCCTCGACCTCGCGCCGTGATCCTCAGCTGCCGATCTTGCCGCCGCCCTTGCGGGTGATGGCGACGATCGCGGGACGCGGCGGCATGTCGGGCGAGAAGTCCGGCCAGCGGGTCGCCGGGTTCTCGTAGGTGGCCGGCGCGGCGTTCGGATCTTCCGGGTCGGTCTCGCCGGGATGCTGGAGCGCCACGAAGAAGGTCTCGCCATCGGGGGTGAACTCTGGCCCGCAGAGCTCGGCGCCGAAGGGGCACTTGAAGAAGAGCTTGGAGGTGCCGCGACGCTCGCCCTCCGTTTCCATCGCCCAAACGCCGTCGTTGCGGCCGGTGCGGTTGGGGAAGTTGCCGTCGGTGGCGACCCACAGGCGCCCGTCGGCGTCGATGGCGCAGTTGTCGGGCATGCCGAACCAGCCGTCCTTGGTCGTGCGGCTGTTGAAGGTTGAACCGACGGTCGCGATGGAGGGGTCGCCGCAGCGCACCAGGATGTCCCAGGTGAAGCGCGGGGCGGCGTGGTCGCGTCCATCGGGCAGCATCTCGACGATGTGGCCGAAGCGGTTGTCCGCGCGGGGATTGGCCGGGTTCACCTCGTCCGCCTTGCGGCGGTTGTTGTTGGTGAGCATGACATAGACCTTGTCGGTCCGCGGATTGGCCTCGACATCCTCCGGACGGTCCATGCGGGTGGCGCCGAGCAGGTCCGAGGCGCGGCGCGCCTCGATCACCACGTCGGCCTGCGAGTGGAAGCCGTTCGCGGGGATGAGGGGCCCCTCGCCGAAGACCAGCGGCAGCCAGTCGCCCGTGCCGTCGGCATTGTAGCGGGCGACCGACAGCGTGCCGGAATCGAGGAGGTTCATGTCACGGGCGCGATCGCCGGAGACGCGGCCCTCGGTGACGAAGCGATAGACGTAGTCGTAGCGTTCGTCGTCGCCGGAATAGAGGACGTAGCGCCCATCCCGGGATGTGATGCCGGCGGCGCCCTCGTGCTTGAAGCGGCCAAGCGCCGTGCGCTTCTTCGGCGTCGACGTCGGGTCGAAGGGATCGATCTCGACCACCCAGCCGAAGCGGTTCGGCTCGTTCGGCTCCTTGGACAGGTCGAAGCGGGGCTCGTAGTCGCCCCAGTTCATCCACCGGCCGGGAATGCCCATGCGGCGGTAGTTGGCAGTCTCGGCATGGCCCTCGGCGAGGCGGCCGGAGAAGTAGCCGTTGATGTTCTCCTCGCAGGACAGCCAGGTGCCCCAGGGCGTGCGGCCGCCGGCGCAGTTGTTGAGCATGCCGAGGACCCGGCGGCCCGTCGGGTCAGCGCTCGTCTGCAGGCGCGAATGGCCGGCGGCGGGTCCGGTGATCTCCATCGGCGTCTCGGCGGTGATGCGGCGGGCATAGCGCGAGCCGGCGACCACCTGCCAGCGCTCGCCCGTGCGGCGGACCTCCAGGACCGAGCCGCCATGGGCCATCATCTCGACCGCGGCGAGCTCCTTCGTCATCCCGGCGAAGGCCTTCTCGCGGCCGAGCGGGCCCCCGGCGTCCTGGCGGCCGAGGCCGGGGAACATCAGCTCCTCGTTGGTATATTCGTGATTGACGCAGAGCAGGCCGTGGGCCGAGGGGTTCGCCGCGCCCGGCACGGGAAAATAGCCGAGATAGTCGTTGTTATAGCCGAACTGGCGCGCCTGGGCGGCGGCGGTCTGGGTGGTCGGCGCGAAGGCCGGCGCATCGGCGAGGACGGCATCGCCCCAGCGGATCAGCACCTCGGCATTGTAGCCCTCGGCGACCTCGGCGCGGTCGGTCGGGGTCGAGTCGAGCTCGCGGAAGGCAAAGGCGGATGCCGCGCCCTGGGCCGCGGCGGTGCCGGAGGCCAGGGCCGCCGGTCCGAGCGTCGCCGAGATGGCGCCGACGCCGAGCAGGCCCTTCATCAGGTCGCGCCGGCCGAAGCGGGCGGCGACGATGTCGCCGAGGGTCGGGCCGGTCGCCGGGCTGCTGCCGCGGTCCTCGGCGTCTTCGGCGCGCTGGGATGTGTTGCGGATGTCCTGGCTCATGGCTGTCTCCTTCGGCGTGGGCGAGTTGAAGCGCGCCCATGTGACCGTCCGGTGACACGACCCTACGTCACCTGCGACCCAAAAGTCACAGCTGCGTGCAATGCGCCGCGCGCATGGGGGGCGGCCCGTCCCGCGCAAAGGCCTCGTTTACATCTGCGGGTCCATGGTCGTGCCGGCGTAGAGCGAGGCGTTCCGGAGTTGCGTCATGGACCGCGTATTGGGACTGGTCACGATCGAACAGGACATGGCGAAGCTGATGCGCGCCGCCGAGCGCGCGGGCCTCGCCCTCGGTTGCATCGATCCGGAGGAGACGAGCCTCGTCCTGCCCGGTGACGAGACCGATTCTGCCTGGACACTGGGGCGGATCGGCGCCTGGGCCGTCACCATGGCGCTGGCCGGAGCCTTCCTCATCCTCTGACAACAGGCTGGGCGTGAAGCCTCACCCGCCGTCATCAGCCCATGGCGGCCGGCCGAGCCGCGGGCATCACGGCGTGATCGCTGCGGCAAGGGCCGCGAGCCCGGCCTGGGCGCAGCCCTCATCGCCAGCGCCGCCCGCCCCGCCAACGGGCACGCCGGCAACGCCGATCCCACCGACCACGTCATCGCCCATCCGGATGGGCAGGCCGCCGCCCAGCGGCGTCATGCGATCGAAATCCATCAGGGCGGCAGCGCCGGGATTGCGGGCGATGACCTGGCCCATCTGGGTGGTCGGGATGCGCAGCATGGCCGCCGTATAGGCCTTGCGGGCGGCGCCTTCGAGGAGATGGGGGTTGGCGCCATCCGCCCGGAGCGTGACGCGGACATTGCCCGCGCGGTCGGCGATGGTCACGGCGATCCGGTAGTTCTGGCCAAGGCATGTCTCGATGGCGGCGCGGGCGCCGGTGAGCGCCGCGGACAGGGGGATCTGCCGTTCAATGACCAGGCTGTCGGCGCTGGCCCATGTCGGGGCTAGGCAAAGGAGGCAGGCGGCAAGGCGATGAAGAGCATGCATGGCGGACTCGTCTGCGGACTTTCGGTGCACCCGGTTCCGCAGGCAAGATTCGGCCCAGCTCACTGTCGCTCTTTGGCGATGGTCGCTCGCCGGGCCGGCGAGGACGCCCGAGGCGGCCCCCGCCGATTTTGGAAGACGCGTCAGGCCGCCCGGACGGTCGCCAGGAACTGCCGGACCTCGGCGGACAGGCGCTCGGCCTGGCGTGCGAGGTCTGACGAGGCGGTGAGCACCTGGCTTGCGCCGTGACCGGTCTCTGCGGCCGCCTGCGCCACCGAGGTGATCGCCGCAGAGACCTCGTTCGTGCCGGTGGAGGCCTGGCTGACCGAGGCGACGATCTCGCGGGTGGCCGAGCCCTGCTGTTCCACCGCCGAGGCGATGGAGGAGGTCGCCTGGTGGATGGAGCCGATGCTCGCGGTGATCCCGGCAATGGCCTGGACGGCCTTGCCGGTCGTTTGCTGGATGGCGACGATCTGGGCGCCGATTTCGCTGGTGGCCTTGGCGGTCTGCGAGGCAAGACCCTTCACCTCCGCGGCAACCACCGCGAAGCCCTTGCCGGCTTCGCCGGCCCTGGCCGCCTCGATGGTGGCGTTGAGGGCGAGGAGGTTGGTCTGCGCGGCGATGGTCGAGATCATCTCGACGATGGCGCCAATGCGGGCGGCGCCGTCCGTCAGCTCCGCCACGATGGAACGGGTGGCATCGGCCTCGTCGACAGCGCTGCGGGCGAGCCCGGCGGATTGTTCGACCTGGCGGCCGATCTCCTGGACGGACGCGCCAAGCTCCTCGGCCGAGCCTGCCACCGCGGTGACGTTGGCGCCGGCTTCCTCCGCCGCGCTCGCCACCGAGGTCGACTGGGCGGAGGCCTCCTGGGCGGAGGCGGAGAGCTGGGTGGCCGTCGCCTGCATCTCGGTCGCGGCGGCCGAGACCATGTCGACGATGCCGCCGACGGCGGTCTCGAAGCGGTCGGCGAGCTCGTGCATCATCGCCCTCTGCTTCTCCGCCTCGGCGGCCTTGGCAGCCTCCTGCTCGGCGCGCAGACGCTCGGTTTCCATGCCGTTGGCGCGGAAGGTCTCGGCCGCGCGGGCGATGTCGCCGACCTCGTCCTTGCGGTCGGCGCCATAGGCGGCGACCTGATAATTGCCCTTGGCCAATTCGCCGAGAACGGCGTTGAGGCGGCCGATGGGGCGGGAAATCCCGACCTGGCCGATCAGCAGCGCCAGGGCGATGCCGGCGACGATCGCGGCGGCGATGATGATGGCAAGGAGCGTCGTGCGGGCATCGGCTGTTGCGCGGACCTCGCCGACAATGCCCTGGGAATGGGCGAGGATCATGTTGGTGGTCTCGACGAGCAG
The DNA here is from genome assembly GCF_003046185.1 of Phreatobacter oligotrophus. NCBI lineage: Bacteria > Pseudomonadati > Pseudomonadota > Alphaproteobacteria > Hyphomicrobiales > Phreatobacteraceae > Phreatobacter > Phreatobacter oligotrophus. The sequence goes on along the minus strand of NZ_PZZL01000004.1, from coordinate 462,762 downwards.
GCTGCGCGCCGTGCTGGAGCTCTCCTTGCTGGCGAGCGCCAGGGCCGCCAGCCGCTCGCGCTGCTCAAGGGTCGCTGCGCCGCGCACCGTGCTGGCGAAGGCGATGGTCGCGTCGCTGCGGGCCTTTGCGGCAGCGAAGGCCTCCTCGGCCTTGCGGACGGCCTCCTGGATGGCGGGAACCGGCAGAGTGCGGATCACGCCAAAGCGCTCACGTGCCTGATCGGCCTCGCGCGCGATCTCTCCGGCGACCTCGCGGATGAAGTCGGGGGAGGGGTTGGCGGCGATTGCGAATTCGGCGCGGTTGATCGCAACGAGGTTCTGGTTGATGCGCGGAGAGGCGACCACGACGCGGACGATATCGGCGGCGGCGGCACTGTCGGCCGACAACTGGCGCAGCGACATCACGCCGATCGCGCCAACCCCGACCAGGGCCATGTTGAGAGCGATCGCAATGGTCAGGATCTTGGTGGTGATGCGGAAGGAACCCAGTGACATCAGACCTCTCAGGCGCGCGGCTTGGTGAATTCTCCTATCAATGCGCGACCAGAAGGCACCGTGTGGCCTAATGAACTGATAATGGTTGTAGAAAAAATCACTTCCCGTGTTGCGACATTATGGCACTACCCTGGTATGGCTTCGCGTCCGGGGGCGTGTTCCCTTCCCCTGCCTGTGGTTGTCGCGGGCGCGCTGCTAAAAGAAAACGGGCGCCCGAGGGCGCCCGTTGGGAAGGTGACCGCGCATCAGCGCGCGGTGGGAGGAAGATCGTGATCGGCTGATCGGGCTTCGCGAGGGAAGCCGGGGAGGGGCGGGCGCAAGGCCCGCCCGACCGGATCAGACCGAGTAGTACATGTCGTACTCGACCGGGTGCGGGGTCATCTCGAAGCGCATGACCTCGCCCATCTTCAGTTCGATGTAGCTGTCGATGAAGTCGTCGTTGAAGACGCCGCCGGCCTTGAGGAAGGCGCGGTCCTTGTCGAGGGCCTGGAGAGCCTCGCGCAGCGAGCCGCAGACGGTCGGGATCTTCTTGAGCTCCTTCGGCGGGAGGTCATAGAGATCCTTGTCCATGGCAGCGCCCGGATCGATCTTGTTGGTGATGCCGTCGAGGCCGGCCATCAGCATGGCGGCGAAGGCCAGGTACGGGTTGGCGGTCGGGTCGGGGAAGCGAACCTCGACGCGCTTGGCCTTCGGGTTGGCCGTCCACGGAATACGGCAGGACGCCGAGCGGTTGCGGGCGGAATAGGCCAGCAGAACCGGAGCCTCGTAGCCCGGGACCAGACGCTTGTAGGAATTGGTCGACGGGTTGGTGAAGGCGTTCAGCGCCTTGGCGTGCTTGATGATGCCGCCGATGTACCAGAGGCACTCCTGGCTGAGGTCGGCATACTTGTTGCCGGCGAACAGCGGCTTGCCGCCCTTCCAGATCGACTGGTGCACGTGCATGCCCGAGCCGTTGTCGCCATAGACCGGCTTCGGCATGAAGGTGGCGGTCTTGCCGTAGATGTTGGCGACCTGATGGATGCAGTACTTGTAGATCTGCATCTGGTCGGCCATGTGCGTCAGCGTGTCGAACTTCATGCCGAGCTCGTGCTGGGCGGAAGCGACCTCATGGTGATGCTTCTCGACCTTCACGCCCATCTTGGCCATGGAGGCGAGCATCTCGCCGCGCATGTCCTGCAGGCTGTCGATCGGGGGAACGGGGAAGTAGCCGCCCTTCACGCGAACGCGGTGGCCGAGATTGCCGCCCTCGTAGTCGGTGTAGGAGTTGGTCGGCAGCTCCGAGGAGTCGACCTTGAAGCCGGTGTGGTAGGGCTCGGCGGCGAACTTCACGTCGTCGAACACGAAGAACTCGGCCTCGGGGCCGACGAAGATGGTGTCACCGATCTTGGTCGACTTCAGATAGGCCTCGGCCTTCTTGGCGATGCCGCGCGGATCGCGGTTGTAGGGCTCGCCGGTCGAGGGCTCGAGAATGTCGCAGACGATCGACATGGTCGTCTCGGCGAAGAACGGATCGATCTGCGCGGTCGACGGGTCGAGCATCAGGAGCATGTCCGACTCGTTGATCGCCTTCCAGCCGGCGATGGACGAACCGTCGAACATCGTGCCCTCGGCGAAGATGTCCTCGTCGATCATGGTGATGTCGAAGGTGACGTGCTGCCACTTGCCACGCGGGTCGGTGAAGCGGAGATCGACGTACTTCACGTCGTTCTCCTTGATCATTTTCAGGACATCCTTGGCAGTCGTCATTGTGCTTCCTCTTGGTTTGCACGTTGGCATGCGGCGGGTGCCACCCGCCGAATTCAAACTCAGATGGCGTCGAGGCCGGACTCACCCGTGCGGATGCGGATGGCTTCCTCGATGGTCGACACGAATATCTTGCCGTCGCCGATGCGGCCGGTCTGGGCGGCGCGGCGGATGGCGTCGATCGCCTTCTCCACCATGTCGTCCGGCATGACGATCTCAATCTTCACCTTGGGAAGGAAATCGACGACGTACTCGGCGCCCCGGTAGAGCTCGGTGTGACCCTTCTGGCGGCCGAAGCCCTTCGCCTCGGTGACCGTGATGCCCTGAAGACCCACTTCCTGCAGCGCTTCCTTCACTTCGTCGAGCTTGAATGGCTTGATGATCGCCTCGATCTTCTTCATTCCGATCCTGCTCCTGTGGTCCGACGGCCGGATTGTGGCTCCCGCCCCGGACCGTTTCGCGGGCTAGCAGGAGACGTGCCAGAGTGCCGATCCGGTGATTTTCCCGCGAAATCAACGCGAAGCCGCGAGATGGTCACGCGTTGGCCGGGTGGTCGATCGCCAGTCTGGCGAATGGTTGTGCATGTTGCACATCCAAAAGGCAATCGCGGCGCGGAAGGTCCTGATCGGGAGGAGCGTCACTCCCTATCGATGATGAAAAAATAAGCAATGCGGCCTGCCCCCGGTCCGGCGCGCGCAATTGACCCGCGCCGTTCCTCTGCCGACAGTGGAGCCCATGCGTCACCACGCCGCCCTCCTGTCACCCGCCGCGATGGCCGAGGCCGACCGGCTCACCATCGCCGGAGGCACGGCGGGGCGGGTGCTGATGCAGCGGGCCGGCATCGCCATCGCCGATGCGGTGGCGCGGACCACGCCGCTCGGCGCGGCGGTGGTGGTGCTCTGCGGCCCCGGTAACAATGGCGGCGACGGCTATGTTGCCGCGCGCGTCCTACGCGACCGCGGGTTCCGGATCACGGTTGCGGCCGACAGCCCGCCAGACCCGCGCGCCGCTGATGCGGTCGAGGCCGCCGAGGCCTGGGGGCGGGCGCCAGTGCCGCTGGCGCGCTGGGATCATGGCCGCGTCGCCGTTGTCATCGACGCACTCTATGGCGCCGGCCTGTCGCGCCCGATCGACCGGTTGACCGCGGAGGTCATCGCCGCCGTCAACGCCCATCCGTGCCGGGTCATCGCCGCCGACATTCCCTCGGGCGTCGACGGGGCGACCGGCGCGGTGCGGGGCGCGGCGATCCGCGCCGACGAGACCGTCACCTTCTTTCGCCGCAAACCGGGGCACCTGCTCATGCCCGGCCGGACGCTGTGTGGGACGCTGCGGGTTGCGGATATCGGCATCGACGCTGCGGTGCTGGACAGGATCCGGCCGACCGATTTCGCCAATGAGCCGGCGCTCTGGGGCGATGCTTTTCCCATGCCGCAACTTGATGGGCACAAGTATCACCGCGGCCATGCGGTGGTCGTCTCTGGTGGCATGACGCGCACGGGTGCGGCCCGACTGGCCGCGCGGGGGGCGCTCCGGGCGGGAGCGGGGCTGGTGACGCTGGCCTCGCCCCCCGAGGCGCTCGCCGTCAACGCCGCGCATCTCACCGCCATCATGCTGGAGCGGATGGAGGGGCCTGCCGGCCTCGCGAGCATCCTCGCCGACCGGCGGCGCAATGCGGTCTGCCTCGGACCGGCGCTCGGCACCGGCGAGGCGACGCGGGCGCTCGTCGCCGAGGCGCTGGCGTGCGGCGCCGCCACGGTCATCGATGCCGACGGGCTCACCGCCTTCGCCGAGGCGCCGGATGCGCTCTTCGCCGGCATCCGCGCCTGGCCGGAACGGCCTGTGGTCCTCACCCCCCATGCCGGCGAGTTCGGCCGGCTTTTCGGTGCGGTGGAGGAGGGGGTACGGCTCGCGGCCGCCCGGTCCGCGGCGCAGCGATCCGGCGCCATCGTCATCCTGAAAGGGCCCGACACGATCGTTGCGACGCCGGACGGCCTCGCCTCCATCGCCGCCAATGCCCCGCCCTGGCTCGCCACAGCCGGCTCCGGCGACGTGCTCGCCGGCATGGTGACGGGTCTGCTCGCCCAGGGGATGCCGGCCTTCGAGGCGGCCAGCGCAGCGGTCTGGCTGCATGGGGACGCGGGGAACCAGGCCGGGATGGGCCTGATCGCCGAGGATCTGCCCGAGGCCTTGCCGCGCGTCCTTCCGCCCCTCGTCGCGGCACTCTCGGCGCCACCGGACGATGAGGAATGATCGGGTCGTTGCGGCTCAGGTCACGTCATAAGCGATGGCGACGGGGCCACCGTCGGCATTGATCGGCTGGCTGGTGACCAGTAGCCGCCCGGTCTGTTCGGTGACGAAGGCGAGGCGGACCGTCATGCCGGGCGCGACCAGCACCGTATCGAGGAAGTAGGGCTTCCAGCCGTCGTCGAGCCCATCGAGCAGGCGCGCCGCCTGGCCCTGCAGGTGGAGCGCGTGCAGCACCGGCGCATCGTTGCGGATGGTTACGACGACGACGCTGCCGATGCGGGCGCGGAAGGCGGGCGTCGCGGGCACCGCGCGGTCCTCCCGGCCGGCAAGCGTCGGGACCTCGGCGGTGCCGCCGATCGTCCAGTCCCAGCGCAGGGCCCGGCGGAAGTCCATGGCCTGCGGCACCGCGTTGGGGGGCAGGGGGCGTGGCGGTGGCAAGGGCGCGTCGCGGAGCGGCGGGCCCGCGAGCGGAATGTCGGCCGAGAGCGTCGGCCCGCCGAACCGGGCGATCTGCAGCGGCAGGACCGGTCCGGCCCCTGTGACGTCCCAGATCAGCTCGGCACGCTGGCCCGGCCCGAGGACGAGCCGGCCGCCGTCGAGCGGGAAGGGCTCGCAGGGCTGGCTGTCGAGGGCGATCAGGGTGAGGGTCTGGTCAGGCAGCGCGAACCGGAGCACGCGGTTGGCGGTGGCATTGGCGATCCGCAGCCAGAGCCTTTCGCCGGGTCGGACGGTGAGGTCCGGCCCGCCGCGGCCGTTGACCAGCATGATGCCACCGGGGGCTTCGGCGAGGACGAGCGGCACTTCACGATCATGGAGCGGCGGGGTCGCCTCGTCGACGAGGAGAAGCCCGGCAAGGCCCTGGCGCAGCTGCGCCTCGCCGCTGAGGAGCAGGGGGCGATAGAGCAGGGTGCCGGCCTCGGGGAAGGCGAACCTTTCGCTGCGCTCGGCGCCCGGCGCGAGCGGCGCGGGCTCACGCGGCATCCGCCACCCCGCCAGGTGCAGCCCTGTCGGCTCGGCGAGATCGTTGCGGAGAACAATGTCGGCCGTCTCGCCGCGGCGCAGCCGCAGGACCGGGCCGGGCACGGCGCCGTCATAGCCGAGGATCGGCGTCGCCGGCTGGTCGGCCGCAAGGCTCACATGGCCCGCTGCGGCGGTGAGCCGCAGGAGGGGAAGCCTCACCGGAGCGGTGTTGGCGAGGACCCGCCCCGATCCGAACGGACCGGCCCCCTGTCCCGCCGCGCCAAGGGCTGCCGCACCGAGCCCGGCAAGGCCGAGCGCGCCGAAACGGCGGCGGGACAGGCGGGATGCGGACATTGGTGCTCCTTCGGGGGATGGCCGACGGGCGGCATGACACGGCACGGCCGGGCTGCCAAGCCGGACCGGACCCGCGGGCAGACCGCGCGGCGCGAACCGGGCTGCCCGATCGGCGGCCCGTTCCCGCTTAGCCTCGCCGGCCGCCGTTTCAGCCGCGTGCCGTGGCACAGGCCGCCCGCGTGCCCACCGTCATTTTCTTGATGCAATCGCCGGAAGCCGATGCTATGCAGCCGCGCCTGGCGGGTGCCCAGCATCCGGCGGGACGAGGAACATTTTTCGAGCGGCCCTCGGCGGGCGTGGTGGAATTGGTAGACACGCGGGATTTAGGTTCCCGTGGCGAAAGTCGTGGGGGTTCAAGTCCCTCCGCCCGCACCATCTTGCCGGCCGCGCCGATCACGAACACGAAAGAAACGACGCCATGCAGGTGACCGCCACCCTGTCCGAAGGTCTCAAGCGCGAATTTCGCGTCGTGGTTCCGGTTGCCGACCTCGCCGCCCGGGCCGATGCCCGTCTCGACGACCTGAAGGGCCGCGTCAGCATCAACGGCTTCCGCCCCGGCAAGGTGCCGACCGCCCACCTCAAGAAGCTCTATGGCCGCGCCGTGCTGGCCGAGACCATCGAGGCCGTCGTCGGCGAGGCCAACCAGAAGATCATCAACGACAACAGCTTCAAGCTGGCCCAGGAGCCGGCGGTGAAGCTGCCGGAGGCCCAGGAGGAGGCGCAGGCCGTCTTCGAGGGCAAGGCCGATCTCGACTACACCGTCGCCTTCGAGGTGCTGCCGACCATCCAGCTCGCCGATTTCAAGGGCATCAAGGTCGAGAAGCCGGTCGTCGAGCCGGCCGAGGCCGACATCCAGGACATGCTGGAGACAATGGCCAAGCAGAACCGCCCCTACGAGCCGAAGGCCGAGGGCGCTGCCGCCGAGAACGGCGACCGCCTCACCATCGGCTTCGTCGGCACGATCGACGGCGAGAAGTTCGAGGGCGGCTCGGCCGACGAGATTCCGCTGGAGCTCGGCTCCAACTCCTTCATCCCCGGCTTCGAGGACCAGCTGGTCGGCGTCAAGGTCGGCGAGGAGAAGCTGGTCAAGGTGAAGTTCCCGACCAACTACATGGCCGCCAATCTCGCGGGCAAGGACGCCGAGTTCGCCGTCACGGTGAAGACCATCGAGAAGCCCGGCGAGCGGGCGATCGACGAGGAGTTCGCCAAGATGGTGGGCTTCGAGGATCTCGCCAAGCTGAAGGCGGCCGTCTCCGACCGCCTGAAGAGCGAGTACACCGCCGCCTCGCGCCGCAAGCTGAAGCGCTCGCTCCTCGATGCGCTGGACGAGCGTCATTCCTTCGACCTGCCGCAGACGCTGGTCGACCAGGAGTTCGACAGCGTGTGGCGCCAGGTCACGCAGGACCTGGAGTCCCGCGGCAAGACCTTTGCCGACGAGGACACCACCGAGGAGAAGGCGAAGGCCGAGTATCGCGCCATTGCCGAGCGCCGCGTGCGCCTCGGCCTGGTCCTTGCGGAAATCGGTGAGAAGGCCCAGATCAAGGTCAGCGACGAGGAAGTCTCGCGCGCCGTGGTCGAGCGGGCGCGCCAGTTCCCCGGTCAGGAGCAGCAGGTCTGGGACTACTACCGCAAGACCCCCCAGGCGCTTGCCTCGCTCCGCGCTCCGATCTTCGAGGAGAAGGTCGTGGACTACATTCTCGAACTCGCCGACGTCACCGAGAAGACCGTCTCCAAGGACGAGCTCTTCAAGGACAACGACGACGAGGACGCCGCCTGACGGGCTGCGACGGACACGTTCCTGTGAGGGGAGGGCCGCCGCGTGCGGCCCTTCTCGTTTCCGCCATCTTCATCACGAGGGTCGCGGTTTCACGGCGAATGCGCATTGCCGTTAGGATGTCGTCAAAGAGATTCGGGGAAAGCTGCGCCCCGCTCGCGACCCCAAAGGACCAGAGACGATGAGAGACCCGCACGACACGCTGATGAACTACCTGGTCCCCATGGTGGTCGAACAGACCAACCGGGGCGAGCGTTCCTACGACATCTATTCGCGCCTCCTGAAGGAGCGCATCATCTTCCTCTCGGGCCCCGTCGAGGACGGCATGGCGACGCTGATCGTCGCCCAGCTCCTGTTCCTCGAGTCGGAGAACCCGAAGAAGGAGATCAACATGTACATCAACTCGCCGGGCGGCGTCGTCACGGCGGGCATGTCGATCTACGACACGATGCAGTTCATCAAGCCGCCGGTCACCACGCTCTGCATGGGCCAGGCCGCCTCGATGGGCTCGCTGCTGCTCACCGCCGGCGCCAAGGGCAACCGCTTTGCCCTGCCGCATTCGCGCATCATGGTGCACCAGCCCTCGGGCGGCTATCGCGGCCAGGTCACCGACATCCTCATCCATGCGGAAGAGGTCAAGGAGCTGAAGCGTCGCCTCAACGAGGTCTACGTGCGGCACACCGGCCGGACGCTGAAGGAGATCGAGGAGGCGCTCGAGCGCGACAACTTCATGTCCGCCGAGAAGGCCAAGGAGTTCGGCCTCATCGACGAGGTCATCGAGAAGCGTTCCGAGGAGGCCGAGGCCAAGGCGTGAGCCTTGCCGCGGCGCGCCGGGTGACCGGCGCCTGATGGCCCGGTGTCGCTTTTGGGACACCATCGGCGGCCCGGGCCTTGCATAGACTGATCCACGGGCACGTGCGGGCCCTAGATGAAACGCACGTGACGAAATAGCGTTAATCCTTTCTTGATCCCGTGGGTCGCACCATGTTTGGCTAAGAGCCAATCGGCGAGCCGGGGGGCCGAGACATCGAGAGGGTCCGCAAGGGGCCTCGCGTCAGACGATCCGGGTCGCAAGGTCAGGGTCGCGTTGGAGAGAGATGATGAGCAAGGCCGGCACCGACGCGAAGAACACGCTCTATTGTTCGTTCTGCGGCAAGAGCCAGCACGAGGTCCGCAAGCTGATCGCCGGACCCACCGTGTTCATCTGCGACGAATGCGTCGAGCTGTGCATGGACATCATCCGCGAGGAATCGAAGTCCTCGCTGGTCAAGTCCAAGGACGGCATCCCGACGCCGAAGGAGATCTGCAAGGTCCTGGACGACTATGTCATCGGCCAGTTCCACGCCAAGCGCGTCCTCTCCGTGGCCGTCCATAACCACTACAAGCGGCTCAACCACGCGACGAAGCACAACGACGTCGAGCTGTCGAAGTCGAACATCCTGCTGATCGGCCCGACCGGTTCCGGCAAGACGCTGCTCGCCCAGACGCTGGCCCGCATCCTCGACGTGCCCTTCACCATGGCCGACGCGACGACCCTCACCGAGGCCGGCTATGTCGGCGAGGACGTCGAGAACATCATCCTCAAGCTGCTCCAGGCCTCCGACTACAATGTCGAGCGGGCGCAGCGCGGCATCGTCTACATCGACGAGATCGACAAGATCTCCCGCAAGTCCGACAACCCGTCCATCACCCGCGACGTGTCGGGCGAGGGCGTGCAGCAGGCCCTGCTGAAGATCATGGAGGGCACGGTCGCCTCCGTGCCGCCGCAGGGCGGCCGCAAGCATCCCCAGCAGGAGTTCCTGCAGGTCGACACCTCCAACATCCTCTTTATCTGCGGCGGCGCCTTTGCCGGCCTCGAGAAGATCATCTCGCAGAAGGGGCAGGGGACCTCGATCGGCTTCGGCGCCAAGGTTCGCGCCCCGGAAGAGCGCCGCACCGGCGAGATCTTCCGCGAGGTGGAGCCCGAGGACCTGCTGAAGTACGGCCTCATCCCCGAGTTCGTCGGCCGTCTGCCTGTGCTGGCGACGCTTGAGGACCTCGACGAGACCGCGCTGAAGAAGATCCTCACCGAGCCGAAGAACGCGCTCGTGAAGCAGTACCAGCGCCTGTTCGAGATGGAGAACGTCGACCTGACCTTCCACGAGGACGCGCTCGGCGCGGTGTCCCGCAAGGCCATCGAGCGCAAGACCGGCGCGCGCGGCCTGCGCTCCATCATGGAGGGCATCCTGCTCGACACGATGTATGACCTGCCGGGCCTCGAAGGCGTCGAGGAGGTGGTCATCTCCGAGGAGGTCGTGCAGGGCAAGGCCCGGCCGCTCTACATCTATGCCGAGAAGGAGAAGGCGCAGAGCGCCTGATTCTCGTCCTCGCGCAGCATTTGAGGGGCGGGCTTCGGCCCGCCCTTTTGCATTGCGGCAAGGCCGCGCCACCAGCGAATGTGGCATTCCTGCCGATGGTTCCGCCCGCCGTCCGACCTATCCCCGGCGCTCCTTGACACCCGGGGTGTGCACCGCCACCTAATGGTGACCGACAGACCCCGGGGCAGGAGTTCCGCCCGAGGTCGGCCAAGCGCCTCGAGACCTCCGAAGGAAGCCGCCAGAGCTTCCGGGCGGGCCTCAATCCCGCCGCCGCCCCCGCGCCTCCGTTGCGTGACCCCTTTCCCGGATCATCCGAGCGCCGCCGTCGGCGCGGGCCTTCACGGGCCGCTTCGCGGCGTGTCGACGAAAGGACGAGTGAATCATGAGCGATGCCAAGAAGCGTCCGCCCCTCAACCCCGGCGAGGTGAAAACCTTCCCCGTTCTGCCGCTCCGCGACATCGTGGTCTTCCCCCACATGATCGTCCCGCTCTTCGTCGGCCGCGAGAAGTCCATCCGCGCGCTGGAAGAGGTCATGCGCGCCGAGACGCACATCCTGCTCGCCACCCAGAAGAAGGCGCAGGACGATGATCCGGAGCCGGACGCGATCTACGAGATCGGCACGCTCGCCTCGGTGCTGCAGCTCCTGAAGCTGCCCGACGGCACCGTGAAGGTGCTGGTCGAGGGCGTGTCGCGCGCCCGTATCGGCGCCTATTCCGGCCGCGAGGAGTTCTATGAGGCCGAGGCCAGCGCCGTTGCCGACGAGATCGGCGACAAGGTGCAGGTCCAGGCGCTTGCCCGCTCGGTGGTCACCGAGTTCGAAGGTTATGTGAAGCTCAACAAGAAGGTCTCGCCCGAGATCGTCTCGGTGGTCAGCCAGATCGAGGAGCCCTCGAAGCTCGCCGATACAGTGGCATCGCATCTGGCGGTGAAGATTTCCGACAAGCAGGCGGTGCTGGAGACGATCGACGTCGCCAAGCGCCTCGAGAAGGCGCTCGGCCTGATGGAGAGCGAGATCTCGGTGCTGCAGGTCGAGAAGAAGATCCGCACCCGCGTCAAGCGGCAGATGGAGAAGACCCAGCGCGAGTACTACCTCAACGAGCAGATGAAGGCGATCCAGAAGGAACTCGGCGACGAGGACGGACGGGACGAACTCGCCGAGCTCGAGGAGAAGATCAAGCGCACCAAGCTCTCGAAGGAGGCCCGCGACAAGGCCAATCACGAGCTGAAGAAGCTGCGCCAGATGTCGCCGATGTCGGCCGAGGCCACGGTGGTCCGCAACTATCTCGACTGGCTGCTGTCCCTGCCCTGGGGCAAGAAGTCGAAGATCAAGAAGGACCTGCCCGGCGCCCAGGCGATCCTCGATGCCGACCATTTCGGCCTCGGCAAGGTCAAGGACCGCATCGTCGAGTACCTGGCGGTGCAGCAGCGCGCCAACAAGCTCACCGGCCCGATCCTCTGCCTCGTCGGCCCGCCCGGCGTCGGCAAGACCTCGCTCGGCAAGTCCATCGCCAAGGCGACGGGGCGCGAGTTCGTGCGCATCTCGCTCGGCGGCGTGCGTGACGAGGCCGAGATCCGCGGCCACCGGCGCACCTATATCGGCTCCATGCCGGGTAAGATCATCCAGTCGATGAAGAAGGCGAAGACGGCCAACCCGCTCTTCCTGCTCGATGAGATCGACAAGATGGGCCAGGACTTCCGCGGCGATCCCTCCGCGGCGCTCCTCGAGGTGCTGGATCCCGAGCAGAACACGACGTTCAACGACCATTACCTCGAGGTCGATTTCGACCTGTCGAACGTGATGTTCGTGACGACGGCGAACACGCTCAACATCCCGCCGGCGCTGCTCGACCGCATGGAGACGATCCGCATCGCCGGCTACACCGAGGACGAGAAGCGCGAGATCGCCAAGAACCACCTGATCCCGAATGCCATTGCCAAGCATGGCCTGACGGCGAAGGACTGGTCGATCACCGACGAGGCGCTGATGCTGGTGGTCCGCCGCTACACGCGGGAGGCCGGCGTCCGCAACCTCGAGCGCGAGGTCTCCAACCTCGTCCGCAAGGGCGTGAAGGACCTGACGCTGACCAAGAAGAAGACCATCAAGGTGACCCCGAAGGTGGTCGAGGAATATCTCGGCGTGCCGCGCTATCGCTATGGCATGGCGGAGACCGAGGACCAGGTCGGCGCCGTCACGGGCCTCGCCTGGACCGAGGTCGGCGGCGAGCTGCTCACCATCGAGGCCGTCATGATGCCCGGCAAGGGCCGCATGACCGTCACCGGCAACCTCAAGGACGTGATGAAGGAATCGATCTCGGCCGCCGCCTCCTATGTGCGGTCGCGGGCCCTCGATTTCGGCATCAAGCCGCCGCTCTTCGACAAGCGCGACGTGCACGTTCACGTGCCGGAGGGCGCCACCCCGAAGGACGGTCCCTCCGCCGGCATCGCCATGGCCACCGCCATGGTGTCGGTGATGACCGGGATCCCGATCCGCAAGGACATCGCCATGACCGGCGAGGTCACCCTGCGCGGCCGGGTTCTGCCCATCGGCGGCCTGAAGGAGAAGCTGCTCGCGGCACTGCGCGGCGGCCTCAAGAAGGTCCTCATCCCCGAGGAGAACGCCAAGGACCTCGCGGAGATTCCGGACAACGTGAAGAACGGTCTGGAAATCGTGCCGGTCTCGCGGATGGACGAGGTGCTCAAGCACGCCCTCATCCGCCAGCCGGAACCGGTCCAGTGGGACGAGGAGGCCGAGCCTCTCGCCGCCCGCAGGGCCGACGAGGATCCGGCGGCCGTCGTCGCTCACTGACGCCTTTTTCTGGAACCATTCCAAACCCCGGGCCTTGTTGCCCGGGGTTTTCTGTTGAAAGGCCCCAAAATCGTCCACACCGGGCGCGCAAAGCCAGCATTTTCCTTGCTTTCGCGCTTGTGGCGCGGCAAACGAGACGCCCGTCGGCGACGGAATCGCGTATTCCCGGATCGGCGCAAACTGAAGGAGAACAGCCCGTGACCAAGAACGAACTGATCGCCGCGGTCGCCGAAGCCGCCAGCCTCACCAAGGCGCAGGCGGGTGCTGCAGTGGATGCCACGTTCGACGCGATCACCGCCACGCTGAAGGCCGGCGGCGACGTGAAGCTGGTCGGTTTCGGCGCCTTCTCGGTGACCAAGCGCGCTGCCCGCGAGGGCCGCGACCCGCGCACCGGCAAGCCCGTGCAGATCAAGGCCTCGAAGGCCCCGAAGTTTTCGGCCGGCAAGGGCCTGAAGGACGCCGTCAACTCCTGATTGGAGTGACGCTTTCATGCAAAGCGCCGTCGGACATGGGTCCGGCGGCGCTTTCGCTTTCACAGCACCGCCGCGTCCGACCCTTGTTTGACGGCCGATGGCGGTCTACATGCGGACACGGCGAGGGCGGTTAGCTCAGTTGGTAGAGCGCCTGCTTTACACGCAGGATGTCGGCGGTTCGAGCCCGTCACTGCCCACCATCGCCCGGCCTGCAGGCCCATCCGCCCCGCGCCTGCCGCATCCTTGCCCTGACACCGTATTTTTGCGCCTTTCGCCGATCGGCGGCCATGCTATGCGCGGCTGGGCCGGACGAGGCGAGGGGGTGGCGTGACGTGACGAGTTGGCTTGCCGAATTGCGCAGCGGGATCGCCCAGTTCGCGCCTTCGGTCTTCCCCTATCGCCGCTTCGCCCTCGCGCTGGCGCTCGGCATCATTGGCGGCGCGCTCTTCTACAAGCTCAGGCTGCCGCTGCCCTGGATGCTCGGGGCCATGACCTTCTGCACCATCGCCGCGCTCGTGCGGGTGCCGGTCGCCGCGCCCGGCGTCATCCGCTCGCCCATGTCGGCGATCATCGGCGTCATGCTGGGCTCCGGGTTCTCCCCCGCCATCATCGGCCAAGTGCCGCAATGGATCGTGCCGCTCGCCGGCCTCGTCCTGTTCATGACGGCCTGCGGCACCTCGGTCGTCTGGTACTATCGGCGCGTCGGCGGCTATGACCGCGTCACCGCCTTCTTCTGCGGCATGCCCGGCGGCCTCGTCGAGATGGTGATCTATGGCGAGGAGCGGGGAGGGGATGCCCGCATCATCGCCCTCGTCCATTCGGCGCGCATCCTCATGGTGGTGATGACGCTGCCCTTCATCATCCAGTTCACGCAAGGGATCCGCCTGGACCGGCCGGTGACGGGCGTGTCGATGTTCGATGCCCCGCTGGCGGCCGAGGCGCTGCTCGTCGTCTGCGGCTTCGCCGGGGCCTTCCTCGGGCATGTGCTGCGGCTGCCGGCCAAGACCCTGCTCGGCTGCATGATCGTCAGCGCGGCGATCCACGTCACCGGCCTGTCGGACTTCAAGCCGCCCTTCGAGATCGTCAATGCCGCCCAGCTGGTGCTCGGCGTCGCCGTCGGCTGCCGATTCGCCGGCACGGCGAGCCATGTGGTCTGGCGGGTCCTGGCGCTGTCGGTCGGCTCGACGCTCATCCTGATGGCCTGGATGACGGCCTTCGCGCTCGTCGTGTCGCAACTCTCAGGCTTTCCCGCGGTCACCCTGCTGCTCGCCTATTCACCCGGCGGCCTGACGGAGATGGCGCTCATCGCCGTCGCGCTTCATGCCGAGGTCGCTTTCGTCGCCGCCTTCCACATCATCCGCGTCTTCCTGACGATGATCGCGGCGCCCATGACCTTCGCCTGGCTGATGCCGGCACGGCCGCCCTCCTGAATGACGAACCGTCTGAACGACAAAGGCCCGCCGGTGGGCGGGCCTCGTCGTGTTCGGTCGCGTCGGGGCGTCAGGCGGCGCGGACCGCCGACAGGAAGGTCTCGATGGAGCGGGAGAGCGCCTGCGACTGCCCGGAGAGGCTGCGCGCCGCATCCAGCACCGCCGTCGCCGAAACATTGGTCTCTGCCGAGGCTTCCGTCACGCCGGTGATGTTGTCGACGACATGGGCCGTGCCGGTCGCGGCCGCCTGGACGTTCTGCGAGATCTCGCCGGTGGCCGAGCGCTGCTGCTCGATGGCGGCGGCTACCGCGGAGGCATAGCGCGCCACCTCCTGCATGGTCTCGGCGATGGCTTCGATCGAGGTGACCGCGGTCGCCGTCTCCTCCTGCACCGCGCCGATCTGGGCGGCGATCTCCTCCGTCGCCTTGGCGGTCTGGCCGGCCAGCGACTTCACCTCGGAGGCGACGACGGCGAAGCCGCGTCCGGCCTCGCCGGCACGAGCCGCCTCGATGGTTGCGTTGAGGGCGAGGAGGTTTGTCTGTTCGGCGATGGCGCGGATGAGGTTCAGGACCTCGCCAATGCGGCCGGCAGCGTCGGCGAGGACGCGGACACGCTGGCTCGCCCCTTGCGCCTCCGTGCTCGCGCGCTCGACCACGGTGTTGGTCTGGCCGATCTGGCTCGCGATCTCGTTGATCGAGGCGGAGAGTTCCTCTGAGGCGGCGGCCACCGACTGCACATTGTCGGAGGCCTGGCGCGAGGCGCCGGAGGCCTGGCCCGCCTGCTGCGAGGCGGCGGCGGCGATCCCGGTGAGGGTGCGGGCGGTCTCCTCCATGCGGCCGGCATTGTCGCCGACGCCGGCGAGAACCTCGCCGATCGACCCGGAGAAGTCGCGGATCAGCGCGTCGATGCGGGCCTGGCGTTCCTGGCGGGCGCGGGCCTCGGCCTCGGTCTCGCTTTCGAGGCGGGCGCGGGCGACGGCATTCTCGCGGAAGACCTCGACCGAGCGGGCCATGTCGCCGATCTCGTCCTGGCGGGCGGTCGAGGGAACCGCGACGTCATGGGTGCCGCTCGCCAGCGCGGTCATGGTGTCGTTGAGCTCACGGATGGGCTTGCCGAGGTGGCGGGTCAGCAGCATCGCGATCAGCGTGCCGGCGGCGGCGACAGCGATCAGCACGCCCAGCAGGATCAGCATGGCGGTGTTGCGGGCGCCGACGAAGGCGGTGGTGTCGACGGCGACCTCTAGCGTGCCGATGGGCTGGCCGGAGAAATTGCGCAGCGGGCCAGCGAGGACGGCGACAGGGCGCCCGCCGATGGTGGATTCGGCCCACTGGCTGGTGCGCTGCATGGCGCCCTGGTGGACAGCGACATCCAGCAGCGTCTTCTCGGCGAAGGTGGCGCCAAGCGAGTTCAGCTTGCCGTCCTGAACAAGGTGCATGGCGATATCGACCTTGAAGCGGCGCTTCAGGTCGTTGAGGAAGGGGACACCGAGCGCTGCGCCGACATCGGTCACGCCGACGATCTGGCCGCCGGCGCGCACCGGCGTCACGGCGAAGATCGAGACATTGTCGCGGCCGGGCTCGATGCCGGTCACCACCGAGCCGGAGGAGACGGCGCTGCGGATGGTGTTGCGGCGGGCGAGCACGTTGTCGCCGAAGGCATCCGGCGCATGCACGCGGGCGAAGGCGGTGCCATCAGCCCTCTGGAAGGAGATCAGGCCAAGGCCGAGGCCGGTGCGGAAGGGTTCGCCGAGGTCCTTCATCGCTGTCAGAAGAGCCTGGCGATCCCCGCTGGCGAAGGCTGCGGTGACGCGAGGGTCATTGGCGAGGGCGCGGGAGGCGGCCTCTGCGCGCTGCCCCTGTTCGGCCATCGCGGCGACCACGGCCTCGTAACGCTGCACCAGAGCCGATTCGATCGCCTGATCGGAGAGGGCGTCCTGCTGGAAGTAGCTGGCAGCGCCGACAACGCCTGCCGCCACGAGAGCCGTCGCGGTGACCGACAGGGTGAGTTTCGCGCCGATGCTGCGCAGCTGAAAGAGAGATTTGAAAGTCATTGAGCGTCATTCCCGTCCGGCGCATTGGCGCGCCTTGTATCCCGCCCCCAGTACACGCGTTGAGAGTTAACAAAGGCTGCAATGGCCCGTGCCTTATGGGCTTGGGGGCTATGCGGGAGAGGCTGGCATGGAGCCACCGGGGAGGGGTTTTGGACCATCTCCACAAAGCGCCTTGACAGGCCGGTGAGGGTCCCGTAATTCCCGCGGCCTCGACCGGCGCACGTCACAGCGCGCCGAGCAGCGCGCGGGCGTAGCTCAGTTGGTTAGAGTGCCGGCCTGTCACGCCGGAGGTCGCGGGTTCGAGCCCCGTCGCCCGCGCCATTCGCTCCGTCGGGAGCGCCCCTTCTCCACATCGCCATCAGCGTTGGGTCCCCTCGGGCCTTGCGTCTGCTCGCCATCAAGTCCCCGGGACTGGCTGTGGTTCGGGCTGCCCTTGCGTCAACAATGTCACACCACTGTGGATGACGCAGCGTCCTACGGTATTCAGATGACGTAAATCGGGCGCCATATGCAGCAACATTGCGTCACGTAACTATGCTGTGGGAATCCCATGGATTCTCAGGCATCCCTGTGGTGTATTGCCGGCCGCAACAGTGCTGTCGGCACCAATAAGAATACTCAGGGATGGGTGTATCATGCGTTTCGTCACCGCCTCTTCGGTCCTATGTTCCATGCTTGCCCTTGGGCAGGTCCAGGCCGCCGATCTCGGCATGCCGCGTTCACCGGTTGCCGCCACCGTCGTGGCCGAAGGCTTCTCCTGGACCGCGCTCTATGGCGGCCTGCATGCCGGCCACGGCTTCTCCAACACGACCATCTCGGTCCCTGGCTTCGCCAGCTTCTCTGGCGTCGGCGCCAATGGCTGGCTGATCGGCGGCAAGATCGGCGCAGATTGGCAGGTGGCCCAGCGCTTCGTCATCGGCGCGCTCATCGAGGGCGACCTGTCGCGGATCGACACGACCCTCGGTCTCCTCGGCCAGACCGCCAAGATTTCAGCCGACCGCCGCTGGGCGGTGAGGGGGCGTGCGGGCTACCTGCTGACGCCGGAGACGATGGTCTATGCGACCGCCGGCTGGAGCCAGGGCCATGCGAGCGTCTCCGTCGCGGGCAATTCGCTCGGCCTCACCACCAATGGCTGGCAGGTCGGCGGCGGCGTCGAGACGCGGATCGCCGGCAACTGGTTCGCCCATGCCGAATATGTCCACACCTTCACCAATGCCCTGAACCCCATTCCCGGCCTCTCGCTGCGCCCGCAGGTCGGCACGGCGCGGGCGGGCGTGACCTATCGCTTTGGTCTCGGCGGCTCGCAGCAGGCTGCCTTCGCGGCGCCGCGGCGGGGCAATTGGAGCGGTTTCCACATCGGCGTCCAGGGCGGCTACGCCCTCGCCAACACGACCCTGAGCGTGCCGGGCCTGTTCAGCCTGCGCGGCCTTGGCGCCCAGGGCCTCTTCGGGGGAATCCTCGCCGGCTATGACCACCAGTTCGCCGGCACCTCAGTGGTGCTCGGCGTCGAGGCCGATGCGAGCCTGTCGGCGGCGAAGACGTCGCTGAACACCGGCCTGTTCAACGCCTCGCTGGCTGGCGACTGGGATGTCGGCGTGCGGGCCCGCCTCGGCTACGTGCTTGGCGGCTCGGTCATGCCCTATGTCTCGGCCGGCTACGGCTTCACCCACGTGAAGCTGAGCTCGCCGGTGTTCAACGCCAGCGACGTCACCCACGGCTTCCAGCTCGGTGGCGGCGTCGAGACCCTGCTCACCCCGAACCTCAGCCTGCGCGCCGAATACATCCACAGCTTCGGCACGACGCGCGACGTCATCGCGCCGCTGCGCTACCGGGTGGAGAGCGGCCGGGCGCGGCTTGGCCTGTCCTGGAAGTTCGGTGGCGAGACGGCCGCCGTCGTCGCCCGCTACTGACGGGCACGGATGCGCGAAGGGGCTGTCCGCCAAAAGGCGGCAGCCGGCGAATCAGGCGCCAAACACCAGCAAAAGTCCTTATGTGATCGGGCGACGGCAGTGAATCTCCGTCGCCCGAACCCATTTTCATAACGTTTCCAGGGAATGCGACTCTCGAAGGTCTGCCCGCTGCTTGCACCGCAACAGGGGAGGGAGTAAGGCATCCTCGATGTCGGCTCCGGCGGGGACTCAAGGCCCGGGGTCGGCCACGAAGGAGGCCCTGCAATGCAGGCTGCGACCCACGCTCTCCTGAGCGACTATTTGCCGTTGGTGATCTTCATCGCCCTGGCCGGCGTCATCGGCATCGGTCTCCTCGTCGCGCCCTTCCTCGTCGCCTTCTCGCGGCCCGACACCGAGAAGCTGTCGGCCTATGAGTGCGGCTTCAACGCCTTCGACGATGCCCGCATGAAGTTCGACGTGCGGTTCTATCTCGTCGCGATCCTGTTCATCATCTTCGACCTCGAGGTCGCCTTCCTGTTCCCCTGGGCGGTGGCGTTCCGAGAGGTCGGTGTCTTCGGCTTCTGGTCCATGATGGCCTTCCTCGGCGTGCTGACGATCGGTTTCGTCTACGAATGGAAGAAGGGCGCCCTGGAGTGGGATTGAGGTTCTGACCATGGCCACCGCTCTCGATCGCGGCGATCCGCTCGTCGCTCCGGCCCCCAAGGGCCTCGTCGGTGCCGACGGCCGCCCGCTGGGCGCCGCCGATCCGTTCTTCACCGGCATCAACAACGAACTCGCCGACAAGGGCTTCATCGTCACGGCGACGGACGATCTCATCAACTGGGCGCGCACCGGCTCGCTGATGTGGATGACCTTCGGCCTCGCCTGCTGCGCGGTCGAGATGATGCAGCTCTCCATGCCGCGTTATGACGTCGAGCGCTTCGGCTTCGCCCCGCGCGCCTCGCCGCGCCAGTCCGACGTGATGATCGTCGCCGGCACGCTGACCAACAAGATGGCCCCGGCCCTGCGCAAGGTCTACGACCAGATGCCGGAGCCGCGCTACGTCATCTCCATGGGCTCCTGCGCCAATGGCGGCGGCTACTACCACTATTCCTATGCGGTGGTGCGCGGCTGCGACCGGGTGGTCCCGGTCGACATCTACGTGCCGGGCTGCCCGCCCACGGCCGAGGCGCTGCTCTACGGCGTGCTGCTGCTGCAGAAGAAGATCCGGCGCACCGGCACGATCGAGCGGTGAGGGGACATCATGTCGCTTGAAGAGCTCGGCGAAACGATCAAGGCGGCGCTGCCCGGCGCCGTCACCAGCGCGGCCGTCGCCTATGGCGAACTGACGCTGGAGGCGGAAGCGGGCGAGATCATCCGCATCCTCACGCACCTCAGGGATGATGCGGGCTGCCTGTTCCGCAACATCATCGACATCTGCGGCGTGGATTATCCGGGGCGCGCCAAGCGCTTCGACGTGGTCTACCACCTGATGTCGCCGAAGATGAACCGCCGCATCCGCATCAAGATCCAGACGGACGAGAAGACGCCGGTCGCCTCCGCCACTGATGTGTTCCCGGGCGCGCTGTGGTTCGAGCGCGAGACCTACGACCTCTACGGCGTGCTCTTCACCGGCCATCCCGACCTGCGCCGCCTGCTGACCGATTACGGTTTCGACGGCCATCCGCTGCGCAAGGACTTCCCGACCTCCGGTTTCGTCGAGGTCCGCTACGACGATGCCGAGAAGCGCGTCGTCTACGAGCCGGTGCGCCTGGCGCAGGAGTTCCGGCAGTTCGATTTCCTCTCCCCCTGGGAAGGCACGGACTACGTGCTGCCCGGTGACGAGAAAGCCAAGGCGAACTGACCATGGCCGAAGCCGAGATCCGCAATTTCACCTTCAACTGGGGCCCGCAGCATCCGGCGGCCCACGGCGTGCTCCGCCTCGTCATGGAACTCGACGGCGAGGTGGTCGAGCGCTGCGATCCGCATATCGGCCTCCTGCATCGCGGCACCGAGAAGCTGATCGAGACCAAGACCTATCTCCAGGCGATCCCCTATTTCGACCGGCTCGACTATGTCGCGCCGATGAACCAGGAGCACGCCTTCTGCCTCGCCGCCGAGCGCCTGCTCGGCATCGAGGTGCCGCGCCGCGGCCAGCTCATTCGCGTGCTCTACTGCGAGATCGGCCGCATCCTCTCCCACCTCCTCAACGTGACGACCCAGGCCATGGACGTCGGCGCGCTGACCCCGCCGCTGTGGGGGTTCGAGGAGCGCGAGAAGCTGATGATGTTCTATGAGCGCGCCTCGGGCTCGCGCATGCACGCGGCCTATTTCCGCGTCGGCGGCGTCCACCAGGACCTGCCGCCCGAGCTCATCAACGACATCGAGGCCTGGTGCGACCCCTTCCTCAAGGTAGTCGACGACCTCGACGCGCTGCTGACCCCGAACCGCATCTTCAAGCAGCGCAACGTCGATATCGGCGTCGTCACCCTGGACGAGTGCTGGGCCTGGGGCTTCTCGGGCGTGATGGTGCGCGGCTCCGGCGCGCCGTGGGACCTGCGCAAGTCGCAGCCCTACGAGTGCTATGCCGAGCTCGATTTCGACATTCCGATCGGCAAGAACGGGGACTGCTACGACCGCTATCTCATCCGCATGGAGGAGATGCGCCAGTCCGTGAAGATCATGCGGCAGTGCTGCAAGCTGCTGCGCGAGACGCCGGGTCCGGTCTCGACCAAGGACAACAAGGTGGTGCCGCCGAAGCGGGGCGAGATGAAGCGCTCGATGGAGGCGCTCATCCACCACTTCAAGCTCTACACGGAAGGCTTCCACGTGCCGGCCGGCGAGGTCTATGCGGCTGTCGAGGCGCCGAAGGGCGAGTTCGGCGTCTATCTCGTCGCCGACGGCACCAACAAGCCCTATCGCTGCAAGATCCGCGCTCCAGGCTTCGCGCATCTCCAGGCCATGGACTTCCTGTGCAAGGGCCACATGCTGGCGGACGTCTCCGCCATCCTCGGCTCCATCGACATCGTGTTCGGAGAGGTTGACCGGTGAGCGTTCGCAGACTGGCGCCAGACGAGGTCCAGCCGGCCTCCTTCGCCTTCACGGCCGAGAACCTGGCCTGGGCGCAGCAGACCATCGCCAAGTACCCGGCGGAGCGAAAAGCTTCGGCCGTGATCCCGCTCCTGTGGCGGGCGCAGGAGCAGCATGCCTACTGGCTGCCCAAGGCGGCCATCGAGTACATCGCCGACATGCTGGACATGCCCTACATCCGGGTGTTCGAGGTCGCGACCTTCTACACGATGTTCCAGCTGCAACCCGTTGGGAAGAAGGCGCATATCCAGGTTTGCGGCACCACGCCCTGCATGCTCCGCGGCGCCGAGGCGCTCATCAAGGTCTGCAAGAGCCGCATCCATCACGAGCCCTTCCATCTCTCCGAGGATGGCGACTTCTCGTGGGAAGAGGTCGAATGCGCCGGCGCCTGCGTGAATGCGCCGATGATCCAGGTCTTCTCCGACACCTATGAGGATCTGACGCCGGAATCGCTGGAGAAGATCCTCGACGCATTCGCCCGTGGCGAGACGCCGCCGCCCGGCCCCCAGAACGGCCGGCATGGCTCCGAGCCCGAGGGCGGGGCGCTGACCCTGCGCGACCTGCCGTTCAATGCCGCCGGCCCCGCCGGCACGGCTTTGGCCGAGAAGCCCAAGGCGGCGCCGGCTCCGGCCCCCGTCGAGGCCGGACCCTCCGCCGAGGCCCTTGCCCTGGCCGCCAAGGAAGAGGCCGAGATCAAGGCGAAACTCGCGACGCTCGCCGCCGACGCGACGCCTGAGCAGAAGGCCGATGCGGTCGGCACCCGTCCGCAGGGCCTCGCCAGCGCCCGCGCGAACGCCGCCGACAAGCTGCAGCGCATCAAGGGCATCGGCCCGGTGAACGAGGGCAAGCTCCACGCCCTCGGCATCTTCCATTTCGACCAGATCGCCGCATGGACGCGCGAGGAAATCCGCTGGGTGGGCACCTATCTCGCCTTCCCCGGCCGGATCGACCGCGAGGAATGGACGGCGCAGGCGAAGTCACTGGCGGCCGGTGGGCCGTCGGCCAAGGAGTGATCTGATGCTCGCCGACAAGGACCGCATCTTCACCAACATCTACGGCTTCCACGACAAGAGCCTGAAAGGCGCCATGGCGCGCGGGCACTGGGACGGGACCAAAGGCTTCATCGACCAAGGCCGCGACTGGATCATCCAACAGATCAAGGATTCGGGGCTGCGCGGCCGCGGCGGCGCCGGCTTCCCGACCGGCCTGAAATGGTCGTTCATGCCGAAGCAGTCGGACGGCCGTCCGCACTACCTCGTCGTCAATGCCGACGAGTCGGAGCCGGGCACCTGCAAGGATCGCGAGATCCTGCGCAACGACCCGCACACCCTCGTCGAGGGCTGCCTGATCGCCGGCTGCGCCATGGGCGCGCATGTCGGCTACATCTATGTGCGCGGCGAGTTCATCCGCGAGCGCGAGGCGCTGCAGCGCGCCATCGACGAGTGCTATGACGCCGGCCTGCTCGGCAAGGGCAACAAGAACGGCTGGGACTTCGACCTCTACGTCCACCACGGCGCCGGCGCCTATATCTGCGGCGAGGAGACGGCGCTGCTCGAAAGCCTCGAGGGCAAGAAGGGCCAGCCGCGGCTGAAGCCGCCGTTCCCGGCGAACATGGGCCTCTATGGCTGCCCGACGACGGTCAACAACGTCGAGTCGATCGCGGTGACGCCGACCATCCTGCGGCGCGGCGCCGCCTGGTTCTCGTCCTTCGGCAAGCCCAACAATGTCGGCACCAAGCTCTTCTGCGTCTCCGGCCATGTGAACAAGCCGGCGACCTTCGAGGAGGCCATGTCGGTGCCGTTCTCCGAGCTCGTCGAGAAGCATTGCGGTGGCATCCGCGGCGGCAAGGACAACCTCCTTGCCGTGATCCCCGGCGGCTCCTCGGTGCCGCTGGTGCCGGCCGAGCAGATCTGGGACGCGGCGATGGATTTCGACACGCTGCGCGGCCTGAAGTCCGGCCTCGGCACGGCGGCCGTCATCGTCCTCGACAAGTCGACGGACGTGGTGAAGGCCATCACCCGCATTTCCTACTTCTACAAGCACGAGAGCTGCGGCCAGTGCACGCCGTGCCGCGAGGGCACGGGGTGGATGTGGCGCGTGCTGTCGCGCATGTCGGAGGGCCGCGCCCAGAAGAAGGAGATCGACATGCTCCTCGAAGTGGCGGGGCAGGTGGAAGGCCACACGATCTGCGCGCTCGGCGATGCCGCGGCCTGGCCGGTCCAGGGTCTCATCCGGCACTTCCGTCATGAGATCGAGAAGAAGATCGACGCCTATTCGGCCAACCCGCACGGCGAGCCCGTGCGCATCGCGGCGGAGTGACACCATGACCCGGTCCGGCCTCCTCGTCCTCGCAGGTCTTGCCCTCGGTGGCTGCGTCACGGCGGCGCCGCCACCCCAGCCCACCGGCACGGCGGAGCTGCGGGTGACGATCAACACGTCGCCGGACTATGTCCGCCAGGCCATCATCGCCCGCGCCGCCGCCCGCGGCACGGCCGGCACCTCGCCCAATGCCCGCACCATCGTGCTGGAGCGCGAGATCCCCGAGACCACCCCGGCGCTCGCCGCCGTCTGCGGTCCGCACAAGCCGGGTCGCCGGGTGCAGGTGGTGCTGACCACCGACCGCGCCGGCCCGCGCACCGTCGTCACCGAGCGTCGCTTCCTGCTCGACCGCGGCGGCCCGCGCTGCCCGGTGCTGCTCACCCCCGATGACGTCGCCGCCGGCAATCGCTCGCTCGCCGAGCTGAAGGCCCAGGCCGAGACGCAGCTGGCGGGTCGCTGACGCCATGACCTTCCGCCCCGCCCATCGCTGTGACGCTCCGGCTGCCCCTGGCGGCCGGCTGGCGTACGGCCGGGCGGACAAGCTTCACACCCAGACCCGGGGACCCCGTCCGGACAAGGCCCAGTGCATCGTCGCAACCATGATGGAGGGCCGGCCATGAGCGCTGCCGCCAAGGATGTGAGTGCATCGCAGGACAAGGCCGGGCTGGAGGCTCTCGCCGGGCCTGCCATGGCGGCCATGGTTCTGCCGACGACGGTGATGATGAGCGGCTTCGTCGCGGCCTGGGGCCTTGGCATGGCCTTCGCCCGGGCCTTCTCGGTCTCGGCCAACGAAGCCGTGGCCGGTGCGGCCCGCACCAAGGCTCCGGCGCCGCGCCTCGTCGTGTCCAATCCGGAGCCGGTCGAGGCGGCGAAGCCCGCCCCCGCGAAGCCGACCGGCATTCCGCCGAAGCCGTCCACCCCCGGCGGTTCCCCGCCGAAGCCGAAATCGGCCAAGGCCGTGTCGCCGAAGGATGTCGCGCCGCTGCCGAAGGCTGGCGCCGTGAAGCCGCCCGTCGACGAGAAGCCTGTGGTGGCCGCGCCGAAGCCCGCGTCCAAGGCTGCGACGCCCAAGGTCGCGACGTCCAAGGCGGTGACAACCGAGACGGCCACCGCGCCGGCCGCGAAGGCGAAAAGCCCCGCGGCTTCAAAGGTCAAGGCCTCGGCTCCCGCCGCGAAGACGACGAAAGTTGTCCCCAGCGCGGCCAAACCGATGACAATCAAGAGCACGTCGACGGCCAAGGGCATTTCCCTGCCCAAGCTGTCGATCCAGGACAAGCCGGACGGCAAGACCGGCAAGGACTGACCCATTCCGCCGGGCCCTTGGGTCCGGCGGCCGAACCCCAGGCGGCGCGAGCCGCCGCGAGACGATGCCGGGGCGCCCCAAGGGGCTGTTCCGGCGAAGACCGGATGGAATGAGCCGATGGCGAAGGTGATCGTCGACGGGCAGGAGATCGAGGTACCGGCCGAGTACACGCTGATGCAGGCGTGCGAGGCGGCGGGCGCCGAGATTCCGCGCTTCTGCTACCACGAGCGGCTGTCGATCGCCGGCAATTGCCGCATGTGCCTCGTCGAGGTGAAGGGCTCGCCGAAGCCGATCGCCTCTTGCGCCCAGAACGTCCGTGACCTGCGTCCCGGCCCGAATGGCGAGCCGCCGGTCATCAACACCAAGACGCCGCTGGTGAAGAAGGCGCGCGAGGGTGTGATGGAGTTCCTGCTCATCAACCACCCGCTGGATTGCCCGATCTGCGACCAGGGCGGCGAGTGCGACCTGCAGGACCAGGCCATGGCCTATGGCGTCGACAAGTCGCGCTATGCCGAGAACAAGCGCGCGGTCGAGGACAAGTATATCGGCCCGCTGGTGAAGACCGTGATGACGCGCTGCATCCACTGCACGCGCTGCGTCCGCTTCACCACTGAGGTCGCCGGCATTTCCGAGCTCGGCCTCATCGGCCGCGGCGAGGATGCCGAGATCACCACCTATCTCGAGCAGGCCATGACCTCGGAGCTGCAGGGCAACGTGGTCGACCTCTGCCCGGTCGGCGCGCTGACCTCCAAGCCCTTCGCCTTCAACGCCCGGCCCTGGGAACTGCTGAAGACCGAATCCACCGACATGATGGACGCGGTCGGCTCGGCGATCCGCGTCGACACCCGCGGCCGCGAGGTCATGCGCGTGCTTCCCCGCCTCAACGAGGCGGTCAACGAGGAGTGGATCTCCGACAAGACCCGCCACGTCGCCGATGGCCTGCGCACCCAGCGCCTCGACCAGCCCTATATCCGCGAGAATGGCCGCCTCAAGCCCGCCACCTGGCCCGAGGCCTTCAATGCCATCGCCGCCAAGGTGAAGGCGACGGCCCCGGCCAAGATCGGCGCCATCGCCGGCGATCTCGCCACGCTCGAGGAAATGTACGCGCTGAAGGGCCTCGTCACCGCCCTCGGCTCCACGAGCATCGACGGACGGCAGGATGGGGCGAAGCTCGATCCGGCGCTCGGCCGCTCTTCCTACCTCTTCAATCCCGGCATCGCCGCCATCGAGGAGGCCGATGCCATCCTTCTCGTCGGCACCAATCCCCGCCGCGAGGCGCCGATCGTCAATGCGCGCATCCGCAAGCGCTGGCGCATGGGCGGCCTCAAGATCGGCGTCATCGGCGAGGTCGTCGACCTCACCTACACCTATGACTATCTCGGCGCCGGTCCGGAGACGCTCTCAGACGTCGTCGCCGGCAAGCATTCCTTCGCCGAGGTGCTGAAGGGCGCCAAGAAGCCGCTGGTCATCGTTGGGCAGGGGGCTCTGACCCGTGCCGACGGCGCGGCCATCCTGTCGCTCGCCGCCCATGCCGCGACCGCCTTCGGCGGCATCGCCGAGGGCTGGAACGGCTTTGCCGTGCTGCACACCGCCGCCTCCCGCGTCGGCGCGCTCGATCTTGGCCTCGTGCCGGGCGAGGGCGGCCTCGATGCCGCGGCCATGGCGGCCGGCGGCGTGGACGTGCTGTTCAGCCTCGGCGCCGACGAGATCGCCATCTCGGACGGTCCCTTCGTCGTCTACATCGGCACCCATGGCGACCGCGGCGCGCACCGCGCCGACGTCATCCTGCCGGCCGCGACCTACACCGAGAAGGCCGGCCTCACCGCCAACACGGAAGGCCGCATCCAGGTGGTCAACCGCGCCGGCTTCCCGCCGGGCGATGCCAAGGAGGACTGGGCCATCCTGCGCGCCCTGTCCGACGTGCTCGGCGTCAAGCTGCCCTATGACTCGCTCGCCCAGCTGCGCGCCGCCATGGCCAAGGACTTCCCCCACACGCTGCGTGTCGGCTCCCTGCCGGCGGCGGATAGCGCGGCCATCGGCGCGCTGGCGGCCCGCGGCGGCAAGGTGGAGGCGCAGCCCTTCACCTCGGCAATCGCGGATTTCTACATGACCAACCCGATCGCCCGTGCCTCGGCGACGCTGGCCGAATGCTCGGCCATCGCCAAGGGCGCGCATCAGCAGGCGGCGGAGTAAGGCACGGCCATGACCGAATTCTGGACCTTCATCTGGCCGCTCATCATCATCGCCATCCAGAGCCTGGCTCTGATGATGGGCCTCCTTGTCTTCGTCGCCTTCATCCTGCTCGCCGATCGCAAGATCTGGGCGGCGGTGCAGCTGCGCCGCGGCCCGAACGTCGTCGGACCCTTCGGCCTGCTGCAGAGCTTCGCCGACCTCCTGAAGTTCGTCTTCAAGGAGCCGGTGGTGCCGGCCGGCGCCAACAAGGGCGTCTTCCTGCTCGCCCCCTTCGTCTCGGTGATCCTGGCGCTTGCCGCCTGGGCGGTCATCCCGATCGCCGATGGCTGGGCGGTGGCCGACCTCAATGTCGGCATCCTCTTCATCTTCGCGGTGTCGTCGCTGGGCGTCTATGGCGTGATCATGGGCGGCTGGGCGTCGAACTCGAAGTACCCGTTCCTCGGCGCCCTGCGCTCGGCGGCGCAGATGGTGTCCTATGAGGTCTCCATCGGCTTCGTCATCATCTGCGTGCTGCTCTGCGTCGGCTCGCTGAACCTCTCCGACATTGTCAAGGCGCAGGACAAGGGCATCGGCCTGTTCGGCTGGTTCTGGCTGCCGCTGTTCCCGGTCTTCGTCATCTTCTTCATCTCGGCGCTCGCCGAGACGAACCGTCCGCCCTTCGACCTCCCGGAAGCGGAGTCGGAGCTCGTGGCCGGCTTCATGGTGGAGTATTCCTCCACCCCCTACATGATGTTCATGCTGGCCGAGTACGTGGCGATCATGACCATGTGCTCGCTCACCGTGATCCTGTTCCTCGGGGGCTGGCTGCCGCCGTTCCCCTTCGCGCCCTTCACCTGGGTGCCGGGCGTGATCTGGTTCGTGCTCAAGGTCAGCCTCGTCTTCTTCATGTTCGCGATGGTGAAGGCCTTCGTGCCCCGCTACCGCTACGACCAGCTCATGCGGCTGGGCTGGAAGGTGTTCCTGCCGATCTCGCTGGTGATGGTCGTGGTGGTCGCGAGCGTGCTGCAGCTCACCGGCTGGGCGCCGTAAGGGGCCCGCCATGGAGGGGCTGGCCAATCCTGCCGCGCTCCTCGGTGCCCTGGTGGGCGCCGCTATCGGCTGGGTGGACTACCGGATCGTCTCGGGTCTGTTGGTCCGGAAGCTGAGGGAAACCAACCGCTCGGCGACACCCGCCGAGCACCAGGACTACGAGCGCCGGATCGTGCTGGCGCAGCGGATCCTGATGGTCGTCATCGTGCCCGCCTTTGCGGGCCTGGGTTACTGGCTCGGCCGCACGCTCAGCGGCTGGGGCATTTGAGGAGAAGAGGTCCATGGCGTCGACGTTCAAGCTCGACCGCGCGGCCAAAGCCCTGTTCCTGACGGAGTTCGTCTCGGCGTTCTTCCTGTCGATGCGCTATTTCTTCAAGCCGAAGGCGACGATCAACTATCCCTTCGAGAAGGGCCAGATCTCGCCGCGCTTCCGGGGCGAGCACGCGCTGCGCCGCTATCCCAACGGCGAGGAGCGCTGCATCGCCTGCAAGCTCTGCGAGGCGATCTGCCCGGCCCAGGCCATCACCATCGAGGCCGGCCCGCGCCGCAACGACGGCACGCGCCGCACCACCCGCTACGACATCGACATGGTGAAGTGCATCTATTGCGGCTTCTGCCAGGAGGCCTGCCCGGTGGACGCCATCGTGGAAGGCCCGAATTTCGAATTCTCGGTGGAGACCCGCGAGGAGCTCTACTACGACAAGGCACGGCTTCTGGCCAATGGCGACCGCTGGGAACGCGAGATCGCCGACAGCCTCAAGAAGGACGCGCCCTACAGGTGACGCCAGCGGGGGACGGGCAGGCGGTTCGCCGTCTGGACGCCCTCCAAACAGGACTTTAAGAGAGGCGCGCGCAGGGCTCCCCCGAGTCTTCAACAAGCGCGCCCTCGCAACGAACGGGGCACAGGGGCAGATGCTCGCCGGTCTCTTCTTCTACCTCTTCGCCGCCGTTCTGGTGGCGTCGGCCTTCATGGTCATCGCGGCGCGCAATCCCGTGCACTCCGTGCTGTTCCTGATCCTCGCCTTCGTCAACGCCTCCGGCCTCTTCGTGCTGATGGGGGCGGAGTTCCTGGCGATGATCCTGGTCGTCGTCTATGTCGGCGCGGTCGCGGTGCTCTTCCTCTTCGTGGTGATGATGCTCGACGTCGACTTCGTCGAGCTCCGCCAGGGCTTCCTGCAGTACCTGCCCGTCGGCGTGCTCATCGGCCTCGTCGTGCTCGCCGAGCTCTTCATGGTCATCGGCGCCTGGACCATCGGCGGGTCGGCGCCGAAGACCATCACCGCGCCCATCCCCGGCGGCATCACCAATGCCGAGGCGCTGGGGCAGGTGCTCTACACAAAGTACGTCTATTTCTTCCAGCTTTCGGGCCTCGTCCTGCTGGTCGCCATGATCGGCGCCATCGTCCTCACGCTCAGCCACAAGGCCGGCGTGAAGCGGCAGGACCCGGGCGCCCAGGCGGCCCGCACGCCTGAGACGGCCATCGCCGTCGTCAAGGTGAAGACGGGCGAGGGGGTCTGATCCATGGCGACCATCGGCCTTTCCCACTACCTCTCGGTGGCGGCGATCCTGTTCACGCTGGGGATGCTCGGCATCTTCCTCAACCGGAAGAACATCATCGTCATCCTGATGTCGGTCGAGCTCATCCTGCTCGCGGTGAACATCAACCTCGTGGCCTTCTCCACCCATATGGGCGATCTCGTCGGCCAGGTCTTCGCGCTCTTGGTGCTGACCGTGGCGGCGGCGGAAGCCGCCATCGGCCTTGCGATCCTCGTCGTCTTCTTCCGCAACCGCGGCTCGATCGCGGTCGAAGACGTCAACATGATGAAGGGCTGACAGGTCCATGTATCAGGCCATCGTCTTCCTTCCCCTCGCGGGCTTCCTGATCGCCGGGCTCTTCGGCCGCGCCATCGGCTCGCGCGCCTCCGAGATCGTCACCACGGGCCTGCTCGGCATCGCCGCGCTGCTGTCCTGGGTCGCCTTCTACCAGGTCGGCTATGCCGGCCAGTCCACGACCATCGAGCTGTTCCGCTGGATCTCGGCCGGCTCGCTCAACGTCAACTGGACGCTGCGCATCGACACGCTCACCGCCGTCATGCTGGTGGTGGTGAACTCGGTCTCCTTCCTCGTGCACCTCTATTCCATCGGCTACATGCACGAGGATCCGGATCGGCCGCGCTTCTTCGCCTATCTGTCGCTCTTCACCTTCGCCATGCTCATGCTGGTGACGGCGAACGACCTGCTGCAGATGTTCTTCGGCTGGGAGGGCGTGGGCGTCGCCTCCTATCTGCTGATCGGCTTCTGGTACAAGAAGCCCTCGGCCAATGCCGCGGCGATGAAGGCCTTCATCGTCAACCGCGTCGGTGACTTCGGCTTCCTGCTCGGCATTTTTGGCCTCTACACGCTGACCGGCTCGATCGGCTTCGAGGCGGTGTTCGGCGCGGCCCAGGGCCTTGCCGGCAAGACCATGGAGTTCCTCGGCTACAAGGTCGACGCGCTCACCGTCGTCTGCCTGCTGCTCTTCATGGGCGCCATGGGCAAGTCGGCGCAGTTCCTGCTCCACACCTGGCTGCCTGACGCCATGGAGGGCCCGACGCCGGTCTCCGCCCTCATCCACGCGGCGACCATGGTCACCGCCGGCGTCTTCATGGTGGCGCGCCTGTCGCCGGTCTTCGAATATGCCCCGATCGCCCTGCAGGTGGTCATGTTCTTCGGCGCGACGACCGCCTTCTTCGCCGCGACCGTCGGCCTCGTCCAGAACGACATCAAGCGCGTCATTGCCTATTCGACCTGCTCGCAGCTCGGCTACATGTTCGTGGCGCTGGGGGCAGGGGCCTATTCGGTCGGCATCTTCCACCTCTTCACCCACGCCTTCTTCAAGGCGCTCCTGTTCCTCGGCGCCGGCTCGGTCATCCACGCGATGCACCACGAGCAGGACATCCGCCGCATGGGCGGCCTCGCCGGCCACATCAAGTTCACCTATGCGATGATGGTCATCGGCACGCTGGCGCTGACCGGCTTCGGCCTGCCGTTCCTCCATATCGGCTTCGCCGGCTATCACTCGAAGGACGCGATCATCGAGGTCGCCTATGCCGCCCACGGCGCCATGGGGCCCTATGCCTTCTTCATGACGGTGATCGCGGCGCTGATGACCTCGTTCTATTCCTGGCGCCTCATCTTCAAGACCTTCCATGGCGAGCCGCGCTGGGCCCATGCCGATCACGGTCATGCCCATGACGATCATGCCGCCCACGCGGCGCATGATGACCACGCCCATGACGACCATGGCCACGGCCATGCCCACCAGCCGCATGAGAGCCCGCTGGTCATGCTGATCCCGCTCGGCGCGCTCGCCGTCGGCGCGGTCTTCTCCGGCGTCGTCTTCGCCAAGAAGTTCACCTACGAGGACGGCATCAAGGGCTTCTTCCGCGACTCCATCTTCATGCGGCCGGAGAACCACATCATCCACGCCTTCCACGACGTGCCGGGCTGGGTGCCCTGGACGCCCTTCGTGATGATGGCGCTGGGCTTCGCGCTCGCCTGGTACATGTACATCAAGCGGCCCGACGTGCCGGTGCAGCTCGCCCGCGAGCACCAGGGGCTCTACCAGTTCCTGCTCAACAAGTGGTACTTCGACGAGCTCTACGACCGGATCTTCGTCCGGCCCGCCCGTTGGCTCGGCCGCTTCTTCTGGAAGAAGGGTGACGGCTGGCTCATCGACGGCTTCGGCCCCGACGGCATCGCCGCCCGCGTCGTCGACATCACCCGCGGGGTGGTGCGCCTGCAGACCGGCTACCTCTACCACTATGCCTTCGCCATGCTGATCGGGGTCGCGGCCCTCGCCACCTGGTTCATGTTCTCCGGCGGCGTCGGAGGAGCGCACTGATGTCCAACGCCCCGATCCTCTCCATCATCACCTTCCTGCCGCTGCTCGGTGCGGCGCTGGTCCTCATGGTGCGCGGCGACGACGAGAATGCCCGCCGCAACATCCGGATGATCGCACTCTTCGCGACCATCGTGACCTTCGGCCTGTCGCTGATCCCGGTCTGGCAGTTCAATCCGGCCACGGCCGAGTTCCAGTTCGTCGAGAAGGCGGCCTGGCTCGGCGGCGTCATCAGCTACCGCATGGGCGTCGACGGCATCTCTCTGCCGCTCGTCATCCTGACGACCTTCCTCATGCCCTTCTGCATCCTCGCCTCGTGGGTCTCCATCGAGAAGCGGGTGAAGGAGTACATGGTGGCCTTCCTGGTGCTCGAGACGCTGATGATCGGCGTCTTCTGCGCCCTCGACATCGTCCTCTTCTACCTGTTCTTCGAGGCCGGCCTGATCCCGATGTTCCTCATCATCGGCATCTGGGGCGGCAAGCGCCGCATCTACGCCTCGTTCAAGTTCTTCCTCTACACGCTCGCCGGTTCGCTGCTCATGCTCCTCGCCATCATGGCGATGATCTGGACGGCCGGGACCTCGGACATTGCCGAGCTGCTGAAGACCGGGCCGAAGCTGTTCTCGCGCGACATGCAGTTCTGGCTATGGCTCGCCTTCTTCGCCTCCTTCGCTGTGAAGATGCCGATGTGGCCGGTGCACACCTGGCTTCCCGATGCCCACGTCGAGGCGCCGACCGCCGGCTCCGTGATCCTCGCGGGCGTGCTCCTGAAGATGGGCGGCTACGGCTTCCTGCGCTTCTCGCTGCCGATGTTCCCGGAGGCGAGCGCCTTCTTCGCGCCGATCGTCTTCGCCCTGTCGGTGGTCGCCATCATCTACACCTCGCTGGTGGCGATGATGCAGGAGGACATCAAGAAGCTGATCGCCTATTCCTCCGTCGCCCATATGGGCTTCGTGACCATGGGCATCTTCGCCGGCAATGCCGAGGGCATCCAGGGCGCCGTCTTCCAGATGATCTCTCACGGCATCGTCTCTGGCGCGCTCTTCCTCTGCGTCGGCGTCGTCTATGACCGCATGCACACCCGCGAGATCGCGGCCTATGGCGGCCTGGTGAACCGGATGCCGATCTACGCGGTCATCTTCATGGTCTTCACCATGGCCAATGTCGGCCTGCCCGGCACATCGGGCTTCGTCGGCGAGTTCCTCACCCTCATGGGGACCTTCAAGGCCTCGACAACGGTGACCTTCCTTGCCGCCACCGGCGTCATCCTCTCGGCGGGCTATGCGCTCTGGCTCTACCGCCAGGTGATCTGGGGCGAGATGACCAAGCCCTCGCTCAAGACCATCACCGACGTCGACAAGCGCGAGCTGACCATCCTCGTGCCGCTGGTGGTGCTCACCATCTTCTTCGGCGTCTATCCGCGGCCGATCCTCGCCACCTCCGAGGTGGCGGTGAACGCGCTCGTCGAATCCTACAAACAGGCGAATGCGACGGCCGGCCGTGCGGTCGCCGCGCAGTCGCGCTGAGGGAACAGCGATCATGAACGCTCCGGTCCTCACCCTCGCGCCGCTCATCCCCGAGCTGATCCTGGCGCTCGGCGCCATGGCCCTCCTGATGTACGGCGTCTTCACCGGCGACCGCTCGGCCCGCACCGTCACCTGGGGCGCGGTCGTGCTGCTGGTCGCCGCCGCCATCGCCGTGCTGGCGCTGGGCTCCGCGCCGCGCACCGCCTTCAACGGCTCCTTCGTGCTCGACGCCTTCGCCCGCTTCATGAAGGTCCTGGCCTTCCTCGGCGCGGCGGTGGCCCTCATCCTGTCGCAGGATTTCCTCGCCCGCGAGAAGATCGAGAAGTTCGAGTTCCCGATCCTCATCCTCCTGTCGACCACCGGCATGGGCGTGCTGATCTCGGCCGGCGACCTGATCGCGCTCTATATGGGCCTCGAGCTCATGTCGCTGGCGCTCTACGTCATCGCCTCGATCCACCGCGACAATGCCCGCTCGACGGAAGCCGGCCTCAAGTACTTCGTCCTCGGCGCGCTCTCCTCCGGCATGCTGCTCTATGGCTGCTCGCTGATCTACGGCTTCACCGGCACGGTCTCCTTCACCGGCATCGCTGCCGCGCTGAAGGGCGGCCCGATCGGCCTCGGCCTCGTCTTCGGCCTCGTCTTCCTCATTGCCGGCATGGCCTTCAAGGTCTCGGCGGTGCCGTTCCACATGTGGACGCCGGACGTCTATGAGGGCGCGCCCTCGCCGGTGACGGCCTTCTTCGCCGCCGCCCCGAAGGTCGCCGCCATCGCCATCTTCGCGCGGGCGCTGACCACCGGCTTTCCCGGTGCGACGCACCAGTGGCAGCAGATCGTCGTCTTCGTCTCGGTCGGCTCGATGATCCTCGGCGCCTTCGCCGCCATCGGCCAGAGCAACATCAAGCGCCTGATGGCCTACTCCTCCATCGGCCATATGGGCTTCGCGCTTGTCGGCCTCTCGGCGGGCACGGCGGCGGGCGTGCAGGGCGTTGCCGCCTATATCGCCATCTACATGATCATGACGCTCGGCACCTTCGCCTGCATCATCGCCATGCGGCGCGGCGACGAGCCGGTGGAGACGATCGAGGATCTCGCGGGCCTCTCCCGCACCAATCCGCTGATGGCGGCGGCGCTGGCGGCGCTCCTGTTCTCGCTCGCCGGCATCCCGCCGCTCGCCGGCTTCTTCGCCAAGTGGTACGTCTTCTCGGCCGCCATCGAGGCCAAGCTCTACGTCCTTGCGGTGATCGGCGT
This sequence comes from Phreatobacter oligotrophus, assembly GCF_003046185.1. Lineage (NCBI taxonomy): Bacteria > Pseudomonadati > Pseudomonadota > Alphaproteobacteria > Hyphomicrobiales > Phreatobacteraceae > Phreatobacter > Phreatobacter oligotrophus. The sequence goes on along the minus strand of NZ_PZZL01000004.1, from coordinate 427,596 downwards.
GCTGTCGAGCGTGGTCGGGTGCTTCTACTACCTGCGCATCGTCAAGATCATGTATTTCGACGAGCCGGCCCCGGCCTTCGCCCCCATGCGCGTCGAGCTGAAGGCGGTTCTCGTCGCCTCGGCGCTGTTCAACCTGCTCTTCGTCTTCTATCCGGCGCCGCTCGTCGCGGCCGCGGCGGCCGCGGCGCGGTCGCTGTTCTGAGACCCCGCGCCGGGCGATCCGGCCGCGCTGGTGCCACGTATCGCAAAGGCCGGGCTTGTCCCGGCCTTTCGCCGCTTATAGGACTGCCTGATACCGCCGGGTGCCAGATTGCCCCGCCGCATTGCGGACGCTTCGTTCGCCCCACCGACGCAGGATCACATTGCCAACACTCTCCGACACCGCCACGGCGGCCGGCTTCCGTCTTGTTCATCTCGCCGAGATCGGTTCCACCAATGCCGAGGCGCTGGCGCGCGGCGCGGCCGGTGACCTTGGGCCCACCTGGTATGTCGCCGACCGGCAGGTGGCGGGGAAGGGGCGTCTCGGCCGCTCCTGGACGGGCTTCGAGGGCAATCTCTTCGCGACCCTGCTGCTGACCGACCCGGCGCCGACCCAGCGGATCGCCCAGCTCTGCTTCGTCGCGGCGCTCGCTCTGGACGACGCCCTCCTGAACCTCGCGCCGGACCTCGAATATCGCTTCAAGGTGAAATGGCCGAACGACGCGCTGCTCGACGGCGCCAAGGTCTCGGGAACGCTGATCGAGGCGACCACGCGCGGGACGACGACGCAGGTCGCCATCGGCATCGGCGTCAACGTCGCCCATCACCCCACCGACACGCCCTATCCGACGACGAGCCTGGCCAGCGCCGGCATCGCCGTCGGCCGTGACCAGGTCTTTGCGGCGCTCTCCCGCTCCATGGTGACGGCGCTCGCCATCTGGCGGCGCGGCGACGGGTTCGACGCCATCCGCGCCGGCTGGCTCGCCCGCGCCCACAATCTCGGTGGCCCGCTGGTGGTGAAGACCGACGAGCGCCGCATCGAAGGCGTATTCGTCGGCCTCGACCGCGACGGACGCCTCCTCCTCGACACGCCGGACGGCCGCGAGACGATCACCGTCGGCGACGTCTCTCCCGCCCTCGCCGGACTGATGCACTGACCATGGCCAAGCGCTCCACCACCGGACCCGCCGAGGAGTTCGTCTTCTGCCCCCTCGGGGGCGTCGGCGAGATCGGCATGAACTTCTCGCTCTACGGCTTCGGCTCGCCGGCCAAGAAGGACTGGATCGCCGTCGATTGCGGTGTCGCCTTCGCCGGGCCCGACCTGCCGGGCATCGACCTCGTGATGCCGGATCCCGGCTTCATCGCGCGGGAGAACAAGCGCCTGCGCGCGCTCATCATCACCCACGCCCACGAGGACCATATCGGCGCGGTGGCGGATCTCTGGCCGCGGCTCGGCTGTCCCGTCTACCTGACGCCCTTCGCCGCGGCGATGCTCGAGGCGAAGAAGCTGAACGAGCCCGGCGCACCGAAGATGCCGATCCACATCATCGGTCCGGGCCAGGTGATCGAGGTGGGGCCGTTCTCCTTCGAGATGATCGCGGTGGCCCATTCCATCCCCGAATCCACCTCGCTCGCCATCCGCTCGCCGCTCGGCCTCGTCGTCCATACCGGCGACTGGAAGATCGACCCGACCCCGGTCCTTGGCGACAAGACCGACGAGGCGCGGTTCCGGGCGCTCGGCGATGAGGGCGTGCTCGCCATGATCGGCGATTCCACCAATGCCATTCGCGATGGCGTCTCGCCGTCGGAGCGGGAGGTTGCGGCGGAGCTCGAGCAGATCATCCGCGGCGCGAAGGGCAGGGTGGCGGTGACCACCTTCGCCTCCAATGCCGCCCGCGTCCGCTCGGTGGCGGAGGCCGCGATGCGCTGCGACCGCCAGGTCGTGCTGGTCGGCCGCGCCATGGAGCGCGTCATGTCGATCGCCCGCGAGCAGGGGATGCTCGACGGCATCCCGCCTTTCGTCAGCGTCGAATCCTATGGCTACCTGCCGCGCGACAAGGTCGTGGCGGTGCTCACCGGCAGCCAGGGCGAGCCGCGGGCCGCGCTCGCCCGCATCGCCAATGACGACCATCCGGAGGTGACGCTCACCCCCGGCGACACCGTCATCTTCTCCTCGCGCACCATTCCCGGCAACGAGAAGGCGGTGGGCGGCATCATCAACGCGCTGGTGAAGCAGGGCGTGAAGATCATCACCGACCGCGACGCGCTGGTGCATGTCTCCGGCCATCCCCGCCGCGGCGAGATGGAGCAGATGTACAACTGGGTGCGGCCGCAGATCGCCATCCCCGTCCATGGCGAGCCCTATCACATGGCCGAGCATGCGGCGCTCGCCCGGCGCATGGGCGTGAAGGAGGTGCTGCTCGCCAATGACGGCGACGTCATCCGCCTCGCGCCCGGCGAACCCGACGTGGTGGACACAGTGACGGCGCAGCGCCTGTTCAAGGACGGCACGATCCTTGAGGAAGAGGCGGCGCGCACCGTGCCGGAGCGGCGGCGGCTGGCCTTCGCCGGCATCGTCTCGGTCGCCATCGCCATGGATGAGCGTGGCCAGGTCGTCGGCGACATCCAGTTGGACATGGCGGGCGTACCGGAGAAGGACGCCATGGGCGACGATCTCGGCGAGCTCGTCGAGGAGACGGTGATCGACTGCGTGGAGGGCCTGCCCAAGGCCCGCCGGCGCGATCCCGACGCCGTCGCCGAAAGCGTCACCCGCGCCATCCGCGGCACGCTGAACGGACGGTGGGGCAAAAAGCCGACGTGCCACGTGCTGGTGGTGACGGTATAGAACCGGGGCGACGGGAGCCGGGATCCGTCGCTGCCGCGAAGGAGCTTTTCGATGATCGGACGCCTGAACCACGTCGCCATTGCCGTCCGTGACCTTGAGAAGGCGAGCGCCCTCTATCGCGACACGCTGGGGGCCAAGGTCACCGCGCCGGTGGCGCAGCCGGCCCATGGCGTCACCGTCGTCTTCGTCGAGCTGCCGAACACCAAGATCGAGTTCCTGCAGCCGCTCGGGGCCGACAGCCCGATCGCTAAGTTCCTCGACAAGAACCCGGACGGCGGCATCCACCACGTCTGCTACGAGGTCGACGACATCATCGCCGCCCGCGACCACCTGAAGGCTCAGGGCGCCCGAATCCTGGGCGATGGCGAGCCGAAGATCGGCGCCCATGACAAGCCGGTGCTCTTCCTCCACCCCAAGGACTTCAACGGCACCCTCGTGGAGCTCGAGCAGGCATGAGCATCGCCGCCGCCGCCGCCATCTATTTCATCATCTGGTGGCTCGTGCTCTTCGCCGTGCTGCCCTTCGGGGTCCGATCGCAGCACGAGGCGGGCGATGTGGTGCCGGGGAGCGATCCTGGCGCGCCGCAGCGCACGGCGATGCTCAACAAGGTCATCATGACCACGGTCGTCGCCTCGATCGTCTTCGCCCTCTACTACGCGAACTACACGCTCGGCCTCATCACGCTGGACGATATCCCGCTGATCCCGCGGGCTTTCCTCAACTGACGCCGATGTGACGGAGCGGCGCGCGGCGCTGCGCAAGGGGAGATCCGTATTCTCCCGGATGATCCGCCATGCACTTTTTTTCGCCATGGCATGCACAACTTGGTGACAAACCAATTTTCGTGTTCTAGCCTCCCTTGGCTGCAAGAAAGAGGCCTCTGCGTTTCAACGCTCGAAGGTCTAACGGCTCAGGTCTTGGGAGGAAGACCCCCCGGGGCGAAGGTTCGGGAGAACCGACGTCACGGGATATAAAAAGGGGACGGCAGGCGCGATCGAACGCGACGCCGATCCTCACTAGAATACCCTGGTAGAGGCGGGATCATCGATCCCGCCTTTCCTTTTTCCGGCGAACGAACGCGAGGGAAGGTGGCCCGGCGGCCCGTCCCGGCTTGCGTCCCGGCGCAAAAGAGGGTCAATTCCCGCCTCCCGCGCCGGCCCCGCTCCGGCGCCGCCCTTCATCCGCCTTCGAGGTCTTCGATGCGTCTGTCCCGCTATTTCCTGCCGATCCTGCGCGAGACGCCGAAGGAAGCCGAAATCGTCTCCCACCGCCTCATGCTGCGCGCCGGCATGGTCCGCCAGGAGAGCGCCGGCATCTATGCCTGGCTGCCGCTGGGCCTTCGCGTCCTCAACAAGGTGCAGCAGGTCATCCGCGAGGAGCAGAACCGCTCCGGCGCCATCGAGCTGCTCATGCCGACCATCCAGTCTGCGGACCTGTGGCGCGAGAGCGGCCGCTATGACGCCTATGGCAAAGAGATGCTGCGCATCAAGGATCGGCACGATCGCGAGATGCTCTTCGGCCCGACCAACGAGGAGATGATCACCGAGATCTTCCGGGCCTATGTGAAGAGCTACAAGGACCTGCCGCTGAACCTCTATCACCTGCAATGGAAGTTCCGCGATGAGGTGCGGCCGCGCTTCGGCACCATGCGCTCGCGCGAATTCCTGATGAAGGACGCCTATTCCTTCGATCTCGACAAGGCTGGCGCGGTCCACGCCTACAACAAGATGTTCGTCGCCTATCTGCGCACCTTCGACCGGCTCGGCCTCAAGTCGATCCCGATGCGCGCCGATACCGGCCCGATCGGCGGCGATCTCTCCCACGAGTTCATCATCCTCGCCGACACCGGCGAGAGCCAGGTCTATTGCCACAAGGACTATCTCGACTTCGCGGTGCCGCCGGCCGACACCGATTTCGACGATGTCGAGGGCATGAAGGCGACGGTCGCGAAGTGGACCTCGCTCTATGCCGCCACCGACGAGATGCACGAGACGGCGGCCTACGAGGCCATCCCCGAGGCCTCGCGCGTCTCGGCCCGCGGCATCGAGGTCGGCCACATCTTCTATTTCGGCACCAAGTATTCCGACCCCATGGCGGCGACTGTGCAGGGCCCCGATGGCAAGCCGGTGCCGGTGCATATGGGCTCCTACGGCATCGGCCCGACCCGCGTGGTCGCGGCGATCATCGAGGCTTGCCACGACGAGGCCGGCATCCGCTGGCCGGCGGCGGTCGCGCCCTTCACCGTATCGCTGATGAACCTCAAGCAGGGCGACAGCACCTGCGACGCGGCCTGCGAGGAGCTTTACCGCGCCTTCGCCACCCGCGGCATCGACGTGCTCTATGACGATCGCGACGACCGGCCGGGCGCCAAGTTCGCCACGGCCGACCTGATCGGCATTCCCTATCAGGTGATGGTCGGCCCGCGTGGCCTTGCCGAGGGCAAGGTGGAGCTGAAGTTCCGGTCGACCGGCGAGCGCGAGCTGCTCAGCCCGGCGGATGCGGTGGCGCGCATCGCGGGGATGTGAGGGGGCAGGGGGCGCCGACTGGCGCTTCTGTAACCCCATCCGTCATGCCGGGTGTTGTGCAGGGGGTCTGCGCATTCTTCTCCGAAGCCGCCTGGTCAAGTCGTCGATAGCCGGGACAAGCCCGGCCATGACGCGAAGAGGATGGTTCCCGGCGCGTTGATGGTCGAGTGACCCGCCGCGCTCCACCTCTCCCCGGCGGGGAGAGGTCGGCCGAAGGCCGGGAGAGGGGGCTGTTCGTTTCCGCGAAGGCTCCCCCTCTCCCGCCTCGCTGCGCTCGTCGACCTCTCCCCGCCGGGGAGAGGTGAGGCGGCGCTGCGTTCTGTCCCGAGGGACATCGCCCGGCTCTTCGGACCAAGCCTTGCCTCGGGTCGCCACCGCTCCCACATGAGGACCGCGGGGACGACCCCGCTCATCCCAGACTTTCGCGAGGACGACCTCGCCATGACGGAGGGCCGCCATGGCCTGGATCTACCTGGTTGTCGCCGGCCTGTTCGAGGTCGGCTGGGCCATCGGCCTCAAGTACACAGAGGGCTTCACGAAGCCTCTGCCCACGGCCTTCACGCTGCTCAGCCTCGTCATCTCCATCGGCCTCCTGGGCCTGTCCCTCAATACCCTGCCGGTCGGCACGGCCTATGCGGTCTGGACGGGAATCGGGACCGTCGGGACGGTCGTGCTCGGCATCGTGCTGCTCGGCGACAGCGCCAGCGCGCTGCGGCTCGCCTGTATCGGCCTCATCGTCGCGGGGATCGTCGGCCTGAAGGTTCTGTCGCCGGAATAGCGAGTCGGATGAATCGGTTGGGCGGCGCTGCTGAGACGGTGATTCCGGTTCTTCAGAGACTGATTCAGCAGGAAGGCGCTGTCTGGCCCCGTTGTGAAAATGAGTCCGGATGAGGCGACAAGTCTCTGAAGGTGCGGGGAAAACGCGCTTGTTCCGTTTCCTCTGCCGTCATGCCCGGGTTCAGCCCGGGCATCCACGACTTCCCTTCCATCGGCGGCGTTCAAGTCGTGGATGCCCGGCACAAGGCCGGGCATGACGCGGAGAGGGCATTGTGCGGGGGACTGACGGAGGCGTGATCCGTGCCTCCAGCCCACCTCACGCCAGTGAAAACGCCTCATGGATGGCGCTCTTCACGCCGCCGCCCATCTGCGGGCCGCCGCCGGCGACATAGATCGCATCGCCGATGGCGACCGCGCCCATGCCGTGGCGCGGCGTGAGCATCGGCGCATAGGCCTCCCAGCGGTCGGCGACCGGATCATAGGCCTCGTTCTGGCCGTAGACGCGGTTCCAGCCCTCGCCGCCCATGCAGAAGATCTTGCCACGATAGAGCACCGCGCCGTGGCCGGAGCGCGGGGTTGGCATGTGGTTGCGCGCGGTCCATTTGTCGGCCGCCGCGTCGTAGGTGTGGTGGAGCACCGAGTTGGTGTGGAAGCTATCGACGCGCCCGCCGATGATGTGGATCGTGCCGTTGACGTTGACGATGCCGACATGGTCGCGGCCGAGCGGCATGGGCGCGAGCTTCGTCCAGCGTTCATCCTTCGGGTCGTAGACCAGGTGCCAGTCGATGGACTTGCGCGTCTCGAACGTATTGCCGATGGCGCCGCCGATGGCATGGATGCGGTCGCCGACATTGATGCAGGCGATGGCGCCGCAGGCCTCGGGCAGGGGACGGATGGCGGTCCAGCGGTCCCCCTCGGCGCCCCAGACGAAGCACTCGGCATGGGGCGTGCGGTTCTGCTCGATGAAGCCGCCAATGGCGTAGAGCCGCTGCCCGGAGACGGCGACGCCGACATGGTTCGCCCCGCGCGGCACCTCGGCGGCGGTGATCCAGGCATTGGAGGCGGGGTCGTAGATGTGATGGTAGGGCCGGTCGACGCGCTGCTCGGCATAGCCGCCGACGAGATGCATGCGCCCCTCGCGGCCGACTGCCCAGGCCATCTCGGTGCGCGGAATGGGGAGCGGCGCCCGCGGCGTCCAGCGGCCGGGATTGGCAGCCATGGGCGCGGGGCTGGTCGTATAGGCCTGCTGGTGATGGATGTCGGGAATGTCGACGCGGCCCGGCGCGTTCAGCCGCTCGAACTGGCCGTCGCGATGGGGCTGGTGGGGCGCGTGGCCGGCATGTCCGGCATGGGGGTTCTGGGCAAGGGCGGGGCCGGTGAGGGCGACGAGCCCCCCGGACAGCATGAGGCGGCGATCGATCCCGGACATGGCATTCTCCCTGAAGCTTCCGCAAGGTAGCGCAGCCTTCGGCAGGGGCAATGGCCGCACTGGCCTAGGCCGGCTGCGCTGCGGCTTGCAATCGACGCCGTGTCAGCCACATTCAGCGCCATGACCACGAAGAATCCTCAGGGAACCACGGGCAGTGTGGCGCGAACGGGCGCCGGTGGCGCCGTGTCCAGTTCGGGCAGCGCCGCGATCTCCGCCTTCCTCAAGACGGCTGCGGCCGTCGGACCGCCGAAGGTCGCGGGCGAGCGCGGACGCCTCATCTTCGCGCTCGACGCCACCGCGAGCCGCGAGCCGACCTGGGGCATGGCGCAGGAAATCCAGGGCCAGATGTTCACCGAAGCCGCCCGCGTCGGCACGCTCGACATCCAGCTCGTGTTCTTCCGCGGCATGGGCGAATGCCGCTCCTCCGGCTGGGTGGCGGATGCCGCCAAGCTCAAGTCGCTGATGGGCAAGGTCACCTGCATCGGCGGCCAGACGCAGATCGGCCGGGTGCTGTCCCATGCCGCCGACGAGGCCGCCGAGCGGCGCATCCATGCCGTCGTCTATGTCGGCGATGCCATGGAGGAGAGCCTCGACGACCTCTGCGCCAAGGCCGGGCGGCTCGCCATGGCCAATGTCCCGGTCTTCCTCTTCCTCGAGGGTGGCGATCCGGTCGCCGAGCGGGCCTATCGCGAGATCGCACGGTTGACGCGCGGCGCTTTCGCCCGCTTCGATCCCGGCGCGGCGGCCCAGCTCGCCGAGCTCTTGCGGGCGGTCGCGGCCTTTGCCTCGGGCGGGCGGCTGGCGCTCGCCGATGCCGCCAAGGGCTCGCGCGGCGCGCAGCTCCTTCTCGGCCAGATGAGCTGACGACGCATGACCTATTTCATCGCAGGGGTCATCGCCCTCATCGTTTTTTCCGGCGCGCTGAACCAGATCCTCGGCGCCAATCCGAAATGGCTGTCGGCGCAGATGAAGAAGGTGGGCGGTGCGGCCGTCATCGCCTTCGGCCTGTTCCTGCTCACCCGCGGCCAGTGGGAGCTGGCCCTGCCGGCCTTCCTCGCGGGCGCCTCGCTCCTCGGCTACATCCCGGGGCAGGGGATGCTCGGCGGCTGGGGGCAGGCGGGGCAGAAGACGCCGCGGCAGACCTCGTCGGTGCGCTCGCGCTTCATCGACATGGAGCTCGATATCGACACGGGGCAGATGACCGGTCGCTTCATCGCCGGGTCGCTCGCTGGCCAGCCGCTGGAGCAGATTCCCATCCCCAGGCTGATCCAGGCCTTCGCCGAGATCGACGGGGAGAGCGCGCAGCTACTCGAGGCTTATCTTGACCGCCGGGAGCCCCGCTGGCGTGAACACGCTCAGGGCGATGCGGGTCCGCGGCAGGGCGGCCCTGCGGCTTCGAGCGCGATGACCGAGGAGGAGGCCTACCAGATCCTTGGCCTTCAGCCCGGGGCGAACGAGGAGGCCATCCGCGGCGCCCATCGCGCGCTGATGAAGAAGCTGCACCCCGACCAGGGCGGATCGACGTGGCTCGCCTCCCGCGTCAACCAGGCCAAGGACACCCTCCTGGATCGCCATCGCCGGACCTCCTGATACGCAGAACACAACCGGGTTGAGGGACGGACCGTCAGTTACGGACGGGGATGCAGTCGAAGTCCTTCGACTTCAGGGCGCGGCAGGCGGCGTCCGCCGCGGACCGGTCGAAGCCGGCGAAGCGGGCGCGCACCAGCGTCATGCCGCGGGCCTCGACCTTCTCGGTGTAGGGATCAGCCGAGCCGAGCTGGCGGCCGGTGGCCTCGCGGGCCTCCTGCAGCGTCTCCTGGGCGGCGCTTTCGGTGGGGAAGGCGCCGAGCTGGATCGACCATTCGCCGCGGCGGCGCGGGGCGGCTTCGGCCACCGGGGCGGTGCCGGGCGAGGCCATCTGCACCGGACGCGGCGAGACCGAGGCGGTGGTGAGCTGCGAATTGCTGATGGTGCCGAGGACGCCGGGGCGCGGGTTCGGATTGCCGGGCGCGACCGCCGGAGCCGGCGCCGGGGCAGGCGCGGGACGCGATGCGGCGGTGGCGAGCATGGCGGCGGCGGCCGGCGGCGGAGCGGTCTCGGCCTGGATGACCTGGCGATGCGGCTGGGCGCTGGCGGTGACCGGGGCTGCGGCCGAGGCGCCGGTGGAGGCGCCACCGCGGGTCTGGCCGGCGGTGATGACGGCAGCCGCCATCGGGGTGATCGGGGCAGGGGCGGCGACCGGCTGGCCGCGGCCGGGGACGGCGACCTGGGCCGCCACCGCGATGCGCTGCGGCTGGCGCGGCGCTGGATCGGCGGCGCGGGCGATGACCGGGGCGGTGCGGGCGCCGGCATAGGCGCGCGGGAAGACGGTCTCGACCAGCTGGCGCATGCGGGCGTCGCGGGCGCCGCCGGTGCGGCCGCCCATCACGACGGCGACGATCTGGCGGTCGCCGCGGCGGGCCGAGGTCAGCAGGTTGAAGCCGGAGGCGCGGGTGTAGCCGGTCTTGATGCCGTCCACGCCCTCGACGCGGCCGAGCAGGCGGTTGTGGTTGCGGTGGTTCACGCCGCGATAGGCGAAGGAATAGGTCTGGAAGTAGCGCCAGTAGCGCGGGAAGTGATCCTGGATGGCGCGGCCGAGGGTGGCGAGGTCGCGGGCCGTGGTCATCTGCTCGGCGTCGGGCAGGCCGGAGGCGTTGCGAAAGGTGGTGCGGCTCATGCCGATGGCGCGGGCGCGCCTGGTCATGAGCTGGCCGAAGGCCTCCTCGGTGCCGGAAATGTTCTCGGCGATCACCACCGCGACGTCGTTGGCCGACTTGGTGACGAGGGCGCGGATCGCCTCCTCGACGGTGATGGTCGAGCCGGCGCGCACGCCGATCTTGGACGGCGGCTGGGCCGCGGCCTCGGCCGAGACGCGCAGCGGCGATTGCAGGGTGAAGCGGCCGGCCTCGATCTGCTCGAACAGCAGATAGAGGGTCATCACCTTGGTGACGGAAGCCGGGAAACGATGGGCGTCGGGCGCCTCGGCATGCAGCGTCTGGCCGGTCTTGGCATCGATGACGATGGCGGAATAGGCCGGTGCGTAGCCGGCATAGCGGCGCTGGCGCGCCTCGGCGCTGGTCGGTGCCGCCAGTGTCATCGCCAGGACCGCGACCGCTGCCGCGAACCCTGCCACCAGACCCATGGCCGAACGGTTCTTCACCGCCTGGCCGGCGCCGTTGATCGTCGCCATTACGCCACCCCTGAACTCGCCTGCTTGCGGTTCCGGGGCCTTCTGGCATCCGGTCGCCGCCGTCCCTCGTGCCGGGATGGGCTGCTTCCGACCGGATTTCACGGACCGGCGGTCCCGAAGGACCGCCGGCTACGCGACACCACACGCGGCGATACGCAGCCGAACTCGGCACTGCGACCACCGGGACCCGGCGGCCGTTGACAAACACGGTAAGCGTTTGGGGTTGCCAGGAAGTTAAGCGGCGATTCGCTCCGGCGGTGATGCATGCCGGCGGGGGCCGCTGATCCGTCCAAAGGATGATGGTGCGGTGCAAAAGAGTTAATTGACGCAGTGCAACATAATGCCTAGATACCGTGCAGGTCGGACGGCGACGCCCCCCGTGGCGCTCTTCCACCTCATCCCACGCGAGGAGAACGGCCATGGCCCAGAATTTCGAAGACGTGCAGAAGCTCGGCAAGGACGGCGTCGACAATGCCGTGAAGGCCATGACCGCTCTCACCAAGGGCTACCAGGCGATCGCCGCCGAGATGGTCGACTACTCGAAGAAGGCCTTCGAGGACGGTTCGGCCACGATCGAGAAGATCGCCGCCGTGAAGTCGCTCGACAAGGCGATCGAGGTCCAGTCGGACTATGCCAAGGCCAGCTACGAGGCTGCCGTGGCCCGCGCCACCAAGATCGGCGAACTCTACCAGGACCTCATGAAGGAGGTCTTCAAGCCCTACGAGGCCGCTTTCGGCAAGTTCGCCCCGGCGAAGTGACTGTTCCGACCCTGTCGGAGATGCGAAGGCCCGGTGCGCGCACCGGGCCTTTTTGTTTGCCGCCAGGCGGGTGGGGGCGGCGCCGGCCTTACTGGGTCAGGCGCAGCTGGCCGATCTCGGCGGCGATGCGTTGGAAGACCGGCACGAGCTCGGCCGCGGTCGAGACGTTGTAGTACATCGTCGTGGCGGAGGCGCAGCGGCGCAGCAGGGCCTCGTTGCCGTCGATGACGCGGACCGTGTAGAGGCGGATGCCGTTCGCCTTGGTGTTGGCGCAGGCAAGATCGGTGCGCGCATCGATGGACGAGCCGGTCGTCGTCCAGCGGTTCTGCGTGTTGTCGCCGTCGGTGAGCAGGATGATGATCCGCTCGAGGTCCGGCTCGGTGGCGAGTGTGCGCGCCTCGGTGAGCGGCAGGTTGGGGGTCAGCATGTGGAACCCCCAGACAAGGCCGATCGTGACGTTGGTGTTGCCAGAGGGCTGCATCGCGTCGATGCGGGTCTTCAGCGCCGTCCAGTCGGTGGTCAGCGGCATCAGAGCGGCGAGCGTCGAGGTCGTGCAGTTGCGCGCGCGGAACAGCGTCGCCGCATCGGCCGTGGTCGGCGTCGTGTCGGCGACATCGTGGCTCTGGTCGCGGTCGGTGACGCAGCCCGTCCAGGTGCTGGCGGTGATGCTGGTGCCGGCATAGGTGAGCCAGCTCTCGTTCCGGTAGCCCGTGCCGATGCGCACCTGGGTGTCGAAGGGGACGATGCCGATGCGGACGGCATCCGGCCGGTTCGACACGGTGGACATGGTGTCGATGAGGTTCTTGGCGGCCGTCTTCAGCGCCGTCATCTTGCCGGAACTGCCCATGGAGCCGGTGTTGTCGAGCACCAGGACCATGTCGATCTTCTTGGTGCGCCAGGTCGCGCCCGCCGTGCCCTTGATGGTCAGGTCGGACTGGGTCAACAGGCCCGGGATCATGGCGTTGAGATTGCCGGTGCCGCTGACGCGCACATTGGTGTCGTCCTTGGTGGCGACGATCTGGACGTTGAGCAGCTCGGACGGATTGATGTTGCCGAGCACGAACTGACGGGCCGCGGCGGACAGGTCGCTCGGCGCCTTGCCGTCGGCGACGAGGCGCGCGACGAAGAGGGCGGCGGCGTCGAGGGCTGCCTGCAGGCGCGCCTGCTGCTGGCTCATGCGGCTGAGATCGACCGCCGCACAGATCATCATGACGACGGGATAGAGCGCCACCGCGAAGACCACCGCGAGGGCGCCGCGTCGATCACGCCTGAAGCGAGAGATGATGTTCCACATGGGGCGACCCCTGATCTGCGACCGGGGGTAACCTAGGGGGTCATCGCATAAGCATTCGGAATCGCACGCGAATCAATTGTTCAAGTGTTTGGCCCGAGCGGGTTACCGGGCCTTAACCCTGTCGCCCCCGTTTTCTCTCGCAGGCGCTGGGGAACCTCGGCTGCGGAAACCTTGCGTTACGTCAGAAGGGCCCGCGTTGCTGACGAAACGTCATCCTGGCGCATCAGGCTCTCGCCGACGAGCAGAGTCCGGATGCCCACGGCCGCGAGACGGGCGACATCGGCGGGTGTGAAGATACCGCTTTCGCCGACGACGACGCGGTCGGACGGGATGCGCGGGGCAAGGCGCTCGGAGGTCGCGAGCGAGACCTCGAAGCTGCGCAGGTCGCGGTTGTTGATGCCGATGAGGCGGGAGGGCAGGGCGAGCGCCCGGTCCAGTTCGGCATCGTCGTGGACCTCGATCAGCGCGTCCATGCCGTAGTCGGTGGCGGCGGAGACGAGTTCGCCGGCCAGCACGTCATCGACGGAGGCCATGATGACGAGGATGCAGTCGGCGCCCCAGGCGCGGGCCTCGGCCACCTGATAGGGGTCGTGCATGAAGTCCTTGCGCAGGGCCGGGAGCGCGCAGGCCTGGCGGGCGGCAGTGAGGAATTCGGGAGCCCCCTGGAAGGACGGGCCATCGGTGAGGACGGACAGGCAGGTGGCGCCGCCGGCCTCATAGGCCTTCGCCAGGGCGGGCGGATCGAAATCCGGGCGGATCAGGCCCTTCGACGGGCTCGCCTTCTTGATCTCGGCGATCAGCGCGGTGCGGCCGGCCGCATGGGCGGCGGCGATGGCGCCGGCGAAGGGGCGCACCGGATCGGCCGAGCGCGCCTCGGCATCCACCACCCAGAAGGGCTTGAGGAGCTTCGCGGCGGCGATCTCCTCGCGCTTGTAGGTCTCGATCGCCTTGAGGATGTCGGCCATGGCGGGGTCCTCAGGCGGCGGCGGAGACGGCGACGAGCTGGTCGAGGCGCCTGGCGGCGGCGCCGCTGTCGATGGCAGCGGTGGCCATGGCATAGCCCTCGGGCAGGGTCGCGGCCTTGCCGCTCACCACCAAGGCTGCGGCAGCGTTAAGGGCGGCCACGTCGCGATAGGCGTTGCGGGCGCCGGTCAGCACCGCGCGCAGCTGCATGGCGTTGTGGGCGGCATCGCCGCCCTTCAGGTCCTCGGGCCGGCAGAGGCCGAGGCCGACATCCTCCGGGCGAACGGTGAAGGTGCGGATCTCGCCGCCCTTCAGCTCGGCGACGGCGCTGGGGCCGGTGCCGGTCACCTCGTCGAGGCCGTCGGAGCCATGGACCACCCAGGCGTGGGACGAGCCGAGATTGGCGAGCACGGCGGCAAGCGGCTCCACCCATTGCCCTGCGAAGACGCCGACCATCTGGCGCTTGACGCCGGCCGGGTTCGACAGCGGCCCGAGCAGGTTGAAGATGGTGCGGGTGCCGAGCTCCACGCGGGTGGGACCGACATGCTTCATGGCGGGATGGTGGGCGGGGGCGAACATGAAGCCGATGCCGGCTTCGCGGATGCAGCGGGAGATGCCCTCGGGGGCAAGGTCGATCTTCACGCCGAGCGCCATCAGGCAGTCGGCAGCGCCGGACCGCGAGGAGAGGGCGCGGTTGCCGTGCTTGGCCACCGGCACGCCGGCGCCCGCCACGATGAAGGCGGCGCAGGTGGAAATGTTGAGGGAGTGGGAGGCATCGCCGCCGGTGCCCACCACGTCCACCGCATCGGCGGGGGCATCCACCCGCACCATCTTGGCGCGCATGGTGGCGACCGCCGCGGTGATCTCGTCGACGGTCTCGCCGCGCACGCGCAGGGCCATGAGGAAGCCGCCGATCTGCGAGGGCGTGGCATTGCCCGACATGATCTGGTCGAAGGCCGAGGTCGCCTCGTCGCGGGAAAGCGCCGCGCCGGTGCCGACCTTGGCGATCAGGGTCTTGAAACTGTCCATCAGCGGCGTCCCTGGCTGCGGTTCCATGCGGCCGCGAGGTCGAGAAAGGTGGCGATCATGCGATGGCCGTGCTCCGAGGCGATGCTCTCGGGGTGGAACTGCACGCCATGGACGGGCCGCGTCCGGTGCATCAGGCCCTGGATGACGCCGTCCTCGGATTCGGCGGTGATCTCGAGGTCGGTCGGCCAGGTGTCGCGGTCGACGGTGAGCGAGTGATAGCGCGTCGCCTGGAACGGCCCGTTGATGCCGCGGAAGACGCTGCGGCCCTTGTGGGCGATGGTCGACATCTTGCCGTGCATGGGCTTGGGCGCACGCACCACCTGGCCGCCGAAGGCCTGGCCCATGGCCTGGTGGCCGAGGCAGACGCCGAAGATGGGGATGGTGGCCGAGGCCTTGTCGATGAGCTCGAGGCAGATGCCGGCCTCGTTGGGCGAGCAGGGGCCGGGCGAGAGCACGATGGCGTCGGGATCTCCGGCGATCACCGCATCGGCCGTCGTCTTGTCGTTGCGGATGACCTCGACCTCCGGGCGCTGGCCGCCGCCGAGGTCCTGGCCGCCGATATAGTGGACGAGGTTCCAGGTGAAGCTGTCGTAATTGTCGATGAGGGTGATCTTCACTGGCCCCTCCCGACCCGCGCGGTCTTCACCGCCACGTCGGCGGCATGGACCAGCGCCTTGGCCTTGTTGACGCACTCGGCCTGTTCCGAGGCGTTGACGCTGTCGGCGACGATGCCGGCGCCGGCCTGGACGAACATCTGCCCGTCCTTGACCACCGCCGTGCGCAGCACGATGCAGGTGTCCATGGCGCCGGTGGCGGAGAAATAGCCGACGCAGCCGGCATAGAGGCCGCGCTTTTCCTTCTCGAGCTCGTCGATGATCTGCATGGCCCGAACCTTCGGCGCGCCGGAGACCGTGCCGGCGGGAAAGCCCGCCATCATCGCATCGATCAGGTCGTGCTTCGGATCGAGCTCGCCCTCGACATTCGAGACGATGTGCATGACGTGGGAATAGTGCTCGAGGAAGAAGCGGTCGGTGACCGAGACCGTGCCGATCTTGGCAACGCGGCCGACATCGTTGCGGCCGAGGTCGAGCAGCATGAGGTGCTCGGAGAGCTCCTTGGGGTCGGCGAGCAGTTCCTCGCCGAGGCGCTTGTCCTCGGCGGGCGTCGCGCCGCGCGGCCGGGTGCCGGCGATCGGGCGAATCGTCACCTTGCCGTCCCGGACCCGCACCAGGATCTCCGGCGAGGAACCGGCGACCGAGAAGCCCTCGAAGGCGAGATAATAGAGGAACGGCGAGGGGTTCACCCGGCGCAGCGCGCGGTAGAGCGAGAAGGGCGGCAGGGTGAAGGGCGTCGAGAAGCGCTGCGACAGCACGACCTGGAAGATGTCGCCGGCGGCGATGTAGTCCTTCGCCCGGTCCACCATCGCGGAGTAATCGGCCGGCGAAGTGTTGGACACGAGGCCAGCCATGATCTCGGCGTGGTCGGGCAGGGGCGTCTGCTTGTCGAGCGGGCTGTCGAGCGCGTCGATGACGGTGCCGAGCCGGTTCACCGCGCGGTCATAGGCCTGCTTGGCGGAGGTGCCGGCCTGAGGGCGGACCGGCGTCACCACCGTGATCTGGTCCTTTACCGCATCGAAGACAAGGACGACGGTCGGGCGGATGAACAGCGCATCGGGAAGCCCGAGCGGGTCGGGGCCGACATGGGGCAGCTGCTCCATCTGCCGGACCATGTCGTAGCCGAGATAGCCGAAGACGCCGGCAGCCATGGGCGGCAGGCTTTCCGGCATGTCGATGCGGCTGTCGGCGAGGAGCTGGCGCAGCTCGTCGAGCGGGGCGGCGGGCAGGGGGGCAAAGGCGTTGCGATCGGCCCCGGGTCGGCGGTTCACCTCGGCGACGCCGTCGCGGCAGCGCCAGATGAGGTCCGGCTCCATGCCGAGCACGGAATAGCGGCCCTTGATGGCGCCGCCCTCGACGGATTCGAGCAGGAAGGCGTTGGTCTTGGCCCCGGCGATCTTCAGATAGGCGGAGACCGGCGTCTCGAGATCGGAGACGAGCGTCGTCCACACCACCTGCGGCTTGCCCGCATCGTGGAGGGGGGCGAAGGCCTCGAAGGCCGGCTCGATCTGCATGACGGCCTCCGGCGACCTTCAGCGGGTCTCGGTGGTGCCGCCGACCGCCCGGTTGAGGAGCGTGCGGTTGACGGTGGAGCCGAAATCGCGCTGCAGGCGGGCGATGTACTGGCCGAGGACGTCGTCCTCGATGGACTGGGAGAGCTGGTCGCGGGTGCGGGTGTCGAGCGTCGCATCCGGCGGCAGGACGATCTCCGTCGTTACGAAGACGAGGCGGTCGAGGCCATCGGCGGCGGTGACGGTGCCGGCCTGCCCCTTGCCCGTGACGAAGAGCATCTGCACGGCGGCCGAGCCCCAGACGCCGTCGGTGGACGAGCGCTTGAGCACCGGCGTGGTGCGGACCTCGAGGTTCAGCGGCTGGGCGACCTCGGCCAGCGTCTTGCCGCCGCGGATGGCGGTCGCCATCTGGTCGGCGGCCCGGCCGATGCGGACCTTCACCTCATCCTCGCGCCAGCGCGCCTCGACCTGCGGGCGCACCTCGTCGAGGGTGCGGTCGCGGGCCGGCGTGACCGAGGAGACCTCGAACCAGGCCCACAGGCCCGTCTCGCGGTTGTTGACCGGCTCGTTCTCGAGACCGACCTCGGCGCGGAAGGCGGGCGCGAGGAAGTCCGAGGCGCCGGGGAGGTTCAGCTGGACCTCCTGGGGATCGCGGCCCTGCTGGTCGACGGCATCGACCGTGGTCACCGGCACGCCGACCTTGGCGGCGATGTCGGCGAGGGGAAGGCCGCTGGAGCGCTCCTTCTCGATGCGGTCATGCAGGTCGTTGACGGCATTGCGGGCCATGGTCGTGGCGATGGTCATCCGCGCCTGTTCCGCGGCCTGGGCCGCGTTGAAGGGCTCGACCTTGGCGGCGCGCAGGAGGACGATGCCGAAGCGGCCGCGGACCGGGGCGGAGACCGCGCCCTCGGCAAGGGCGAAGGCGGCGTCGCGCACGGCCGGGTCGGCAATGTTGTTGCGGGCGAGACTGCCGAGCGTCAGGTCGGCCTCGGAGACGCCGCGCTCCTTGGCGAGGTCCTCGAAGGAAAGGCCCTCGGCGACACGCTTGGCCGCGGCCTCGGCCTCCTCGACGGAGGGGAAGGTCAGCTGCTGGATGGTGCGCTTCTCCGCGGTCTCGCGCAGGCGGGCGACCTCCTCGGCGATCTGCGCTTCCGGCACCTGCATGAAGCCGATCTGGTCCTGGGGCGACAGCGTCACCACCACGAGCTTGCGGTATTCGGGGGCGCGGAAGAGCTGCTTGTTGGCGTCGAAATAGGACTGGAGCGCCGCCGCGTCCGGGGCCGGCACGTCGCCGGCCTCGCGCGCGCCGATGACGACGAACTGCGCCTGGCGCGTCTCGTTCTGGTAGCGCGTCATCGCGTCGATGAGGATCTGCGGCGAGGTCATCTTGTCGGAGACGGCGCCGGCGATCTGCTGGCGCAGGGCGACGCGGCGCTCGGCGTCGACATAGGTCTGCTCGGTGAAGCCGCTCTGGCGCAGCGCCTCGGCGAAGGCGTTGCGGTCGAACTGGCCGGTCGGGCCGCGGAAGGCGGGGGTGGTGACGATGCGGTTGCGGATCGTGTCGTCGTCGATGCCGAGGCCGAGCTGGCGGCCGCGCTCGTCGAGGGTCGCCTCGGTGACGAGCTGGTTGAGCACGCGCTGGTCGATGCCGAACTGGCGCGCCTGGTCTGGCGTGATGCCGCGGCCGATCATGCGGCCGAGATTCTGCACCTCGCGATTGTAGGCGGTCTGGAAGGTCTGGACCGAGATCTGCGTGCCGCCGACGCTCGCGACCGTCGTCTGCGTGCCCCCGCGGAAGATGTCGCCGATGCCCCAGACGGCGAAGGACAGCACGAGGACGCCCATCAGCACGATGAGGACGATGCGAAGGATACCCTTCTCGAAGGCGGTGCGAAGGCCGGTCAGCATGCCGGGCGGATCTCCAACGGGCGGCGCGGTGCCGCGAGGGGCCTAAAAAAGTCGGCGGAGCATAGTGATGGCGCACCTGCCCGGCAAGCATGGCTGGTGGCACGCGCGTAGCGGTTCTGCTAGGGGGCGGGCCGAACCATCTTGGCCCCACGCAAGGAGATTTCCATGGCCCTGCGCCCGCTCGTCGCCGGCAACTGGAAGATGAACGGCACCCGCTCCGCCCTGAAGGAGCTGGTCGCGATGGGGGAGGGCTATGACGCCGCCCTCCGGGCCAAGGTCGACCTGATGATCTGCCCGCCCGCGCCGCTGCTGTTCACCGCCGCCGCCGCGGCCCTCGGCAGCCGCATCGCCATCGGCGGGCAGGATTGCCATACCGCCGCCTCCGGCGCCTATACGGGCGAAATTTCCGCCGAGATGCTGGCGGATGCCGGCGCGACCGCCGTCATCCTCGGCCATTCCGAGCGCCGGCAATATTTCCGCGAGACAGATGCGCTCGTCGCCGAGAAGGCCGCCGCCGCGCATCGCGCCGGGCTCGTCGCCATCATCTGCGTCGGCGAGACTCAGGCCGAGCGCGAGGCCGGCAAGACCCTCGCCGTGGTCGGCCGGCAGGTCGCCCGCTCGATTCCCGAGGGCGCGACGCCCGAGACCGTGGTC
This sequence comes from Phreatobacter oligotrophus, assembly GCF_003046185.1. Taxonomy (NCBI): domain Bacteria; kingdom Pseudomonadati; phylum Pseudomonadota; class Alphaproteobacteria; order Hyphomicrobiales; family Phreatobacteraceae; genus Phreatobacter; species Phreatobacter oligotrophus. The sequence continues at coordinate 408,081 of NZ_PZZL01000004.1, read as the reverse complement.
GTCGCCTATGAGCCGGTCTGGGCCATCGGCACGGGCCTGACGCCGACCACCGCCGATGTGGCGGAGGTCCATGCCCTCATCCGCAGGAAGCTCGTCTCCCGCCATGGCAAGCAGGCCGCCGGCATCCGCATTCTCTATGGCGGCTCGGTGAAGCCCTCGAACGCCAAGGAGCTGATGAGCGTGCCGAACGTCGACGGCGCACTGGTCGGCGGCGCGAGCCTCAAGGCGGCGGACTTCCTCGCCATCGCCGCGGCCTACAAGTGAGGGATATCGCATGAGTGAGGCCGGCGGCGATCGGCGGTTCAGGATCCTGCTCTGGATCGTTGCCGTCGGCTTCTTCATGCAGACGCTCGACTCGACCATCGTCAACACGGCGCTGCCGTCCATGGCGAAGGCGCTGGGCGAGAGCCCCCTGAGCATGCACTCCGTGGTGATCGCCTATTCGCTCACCATGGCCATGCTGATCCCGGCCTCGGGCTGGCTCGCCGACCGCTTCGGCACGCGGCAGGTGTTCCTCGCCGCCATCGTGCTCTTCACCGCCGGCTCGGTCGCCTGCGCCTTCTCCACCACGCTGTCGCAGCTCATCGTCTCCCGCATCGTCCAGGGGGCGGGCGGTGCCATGCTGCTGCCCGTCGGCCGGCTGGTGGTGCTGAAGAGCGTGTCGCGCGACCAGTTCCTACCCGCCATGAGCTTCGTCGCCATCCCCGGCCTCATCGGCCCGCTGATCGGCCCGACGCTGGGTGGCTGGCTGGTCCAGGCGGCCTCCTGGCACTGGATCTTCCTCATCAACCTCCCTGTCGGAATCGCCGGGGTGATCGCCACCCTGATGTTCCTGCCCGACAGCCGCGACCCCGCCATCGGCCGCTTTGACATGGTCGGCTATCTCATGCTCTCGGTCGGCATGGTGGCACTGTCCTTCTCGCTCGACGGGGTGACCGATCTCGGCTTCGAGCGGGCGACGGTGCTGGTCCTCCTCCTCGTCGCCTTTGCGCTCATCACCGGATACGGGCTGCATGCGCGCCGCCATCCCGCGCCGCTCTTTCCCCTGTCGCTGTTCCAGATCCACACCTACACGGTCGGGCTGCTCGGCAATCTCTTCGCCCGCATCGGCTCGGGCGCCATGCCCTTCCTCATCCCGCTGCTGCTGCAGGTCGGCCTTGGCCGCACCCCCGCCGAGGCCGGCATGATGATGCTGCCGGTCGCCGCCATGGCGATGACGGCAAAGCGCGTGGTGACGCGGCTCATCACCCGCTACGGCTACCGCCGCTTCCTGGTCACCAACACGCTGGTCCTCGGCGCGCTGCAGGCCACCTTCGCCGCGACGCCGAGCCTGCCGCTGCCGGCCATGCTGCTGCTGCTCGGCTGCTACGGCGCCGTCAATTCCTTCCAGTTCACCGCCATGAACACCGTCACCCTACGCGACCTCGACCGGGCAGGGGCGGGGAGCGGCAACAGCCTGTTCTCGATGGTGCAGATGCTCTCCATGAGCCTTGGCGTGACGGTCGCCGGCGCGCTGCTTGGCGCCTATACCGCGCATTTCGGGCCGATCGTTCCCGCCGGCGCGCTCACCGCCTTCCGGGCCACCTTCCTCACCATCGGCCTCATCACCTGCCTCTCGGCGACGATCTTCTGGCAGCTCGGACCGGGCGTCATGGCGGGCGCCCCGCATCCCGACGACGACGAGGCTGGCTGACGCGCCGTCGCACCCCCATATGCTGCGGCGGGGCGCGGGGTAGGCAAGGCCCGCCCGATCGTGTAGAGACCCCCATTCTTTCGAGCCAGGGACCGTTCCGCGGCCATGCAGTCCGTCATCCTCGTCATTCATCTGATGATCGTGCTTGCGCTGATCGTCGTGGTCCTGCTCCAGCGATCGGAGGGCGGCGGCCTCGGGATGGGCGGCGGCGGCAACTTCATGTCGTCGCGCGGCACGGCCAACGTGCTGACGCGCGCCACGGCCATCCTCGCCGCGGCCTTCTTCTTCACCTCCATCGTGCTGGCCCTGCTGGCGACGCAGGCCCGCGGGCCCCGCTCGCTGCTCGATCGCCCGGCGACCTCGGCCCCGGCCGCTCCTGCGGTTCCCGCAGCCCCGGCCTCGCCGGCCGCTCCCTCCGTGCCGCAGTCCGGCGGCCAGGGTGGCACCGGCATGCTCGAGGGCCTTCGCGGCCTGTCGCAGCCGCCCGCGGCTCCCGCCTCGCCGGCCGCTCCCGCCCCGCGCCCCTGAGCGATCAGAAAACCGGGGACGACTTTTCCGTCAGGGGTCGAGGTCCTTGCCAAGGCGGCGGGACCCCTCCAATCACGGGCATCCAGGAGGGCCGGGCGACCGGCCCTCGTCTTTTTGTGGGGACAGTGTCCGGGCGCCGCGGACCTCGCTACCCGAATCGCCCGGCGCGCCTTAAGGAAGGGGTCCCATGACGCGGTACATCTTCATCACCGGCGGCGTGGTCTCGTCCCTCGGCAAGGGCCTGGCTTCTGCCGCCCTCGGAGCGCTCCTGCAGGCGCGCGGCTACACGGTCCGCCTGCGCAAGCTCGATCCCTATCTCAACGTCGATCCGGGCACGATGAGCCCGACCCAGCACGGCGAGGTTTTCGTCACCGACGACGGCGCCGAGACCGACCTCGACCTCGGCCATTACGAGCGCTTCACCGGCAGGCCCTGCTCGCGCGCCGACAACATCACGACCGGGCGCATCTATCTCGACATCATCACCAAGGAGCGGCGCGGCGACTATCTCGGCGCGACGATCCAGGTCATCCCCCACGTCACCGACGCCATCAAGGACTTCGTCCGCACCGGCAACGAGGGATACGACTTCGTCCTGGTCGAGATCGGCGGCACGGTCGGCGACATCGAGGGCCTGCCCTTCTTCGAGGCCATCCGCCAGCTCGGCAACGAACTGCCGAAGGGCGACAGCATCTTCGTCCACCTGACGCTGCTGCCCTACATCGCCTCGGCGGGGGAACTGAAGACCAAGCCGACGCAGCACTCGGTGCAGGAGCTGCGCTCCATCGGCATCGCGCCGGACATCCTGCTCTGCCGCTGCGACCGGCCGATCCCCGAAGGCGAGCGCAAGAAGCTCGCGCTGTTCTGCAACGTGCGCCCCTCCGCCGTGGTCGAGGCGCGCGATGCCGGTTCCATCTACGACGTTCCCATGGCCTATCACCAGGCCGGGCTCGACGATGAGGTGCTGCGCGCCTTCGGCATCGAGGCGAAGGGCGAGCCCGACATGCGCCGCTGGGCGGATGTCTCCTCCCGCGTCCACAACCCCGAGGGCGAGGTCAACATCGCCATTGTCGGCAAGTACACGGGCCTGAAGGACGCCTACAAGTCGCTGATCGAGGCGCTGGCCCATGGCGGCATGGCCAACAAGGTCAAGGTCAATCTCGAATGGATCGAGAGCGAGGTCTTCGAGCACGAGGATCCTTCGCCCTATCTCCAGGACGTCCACGGCATCCTCGTGCCCGGCGGCTTCGGCCAGCGCGGTGCGGAGGGCAAGATCCGCGCGGCGCGCTTCGCCCGCGAGCGCAAGGTGCCCTATTTCGGCATCTGCTTCGGCATGCAGATGGCGGTGATCGAGGCGGCGCGGAACCTCGCCGGCGTCCCCAATGCCAATTCGACGGAATTCGGCCCGACGCCCGAGCCGGTGGTGGGCCTCCTCACCGAATGGCTGAAGGGCAACGAGCTGCAGAAGCGCACGGCGGCGAGCGATCTCGGCGGCACGATGCGGCTTGGCGCCTATACCGCCCATCTGAAGCCGGATTCGAAGATCGCCTCGATCTACCGCTCCGACATCATCTCCGAGCGCCACCGCCACCGCTACGAGGTCAATCTCGACTACCGCAAGCGGCTCGAGGACAAGGGCCTGGTCTTTACCGGCCTGTCGCCGGACGGCGTCCTGCCCGAGACGATCGAATATCCCGACCATCCCTGGTTCATCGGTGTGCAGTATCACCCCGAGCTGAAGAGCCGGCCCTTCGAGCCGCATCCGCTGTTCCGCTCCTTCATCGAGGCGGCCAAGGCGCAGTCGCGGCTGGTGTGATGCGGCTGGTCGCGGTAGCCGGGACCCTGGTCTTCGCGGCCGCTGCCGGGCTCATCGGCTGGGTGGTGCTCACCGGCGGCGAATGCGCCGGGGCGACCGTCCATCGCAGCGTTGACGCCTGTATCGCCGCCGGCCTGCCGCGGCAGCGTTGCGCCTCGCTCCTCGCCGAGGCCGATCGCCAATTGTTACAATCCGGACCGGTCTTCGACATGCGCGAGCAATGCGAGGACCGCTATGGTTCCTGCCAACGGGCGGCAGGCGCCACGGGATTCGTGCCGCGCGCCACGGGCTTTTGCCTGAAGGCCGGCCCGCCGGAGCGTCTGGTGCCGGTCTTCGGCCGCTAGCGCCGATGTCTCGAGGGGAGGGGACGCGTGTCGATGAGCATCGCCGACTATCTGTCCGGCTTCCCCGCCTTCATCGCGCATTTCGTCCTCGCGATCGGCTATCTCGTCGCCTACATCGCCATCTACACCGCCGTCACGCGCCATGATGAGCTGAAGCTCATCCGCGCCGGCAACATCGCCGCCGCCATCGCGCTGGGGGGCAGCATCCTCGGCTTCGCCCAGCCGCTGGCGAGCTCGGTCGAGCATTCGCTCTCCATCGTCGACAATGCGCTCTGGGCGATGGTGTCGCTGGTCATCCAGATCGCCGTCTACCTGCTCATCAAGCTGGTCTTCCCCAACCTCAACGACCGCATCAGCAATGGCGAGGTCGGTCCCGCCATTATCTTCGCCGCGCTGAGCATCGCCGCCGGCCAGATCGCCGCGGCGGCCATGTCGACCTGAGGCGCGCCATGAGCGAGGACGACACCTCCACCCGCAAGCGCTCGGTCCTGCTGACGCCGGTCGGCATCGGCACCATGGCGCTCCTCGGCACCGGCACCTTTGCCGCCACCAACGGCTTCGGCCTCGCCAACCGGCCCTGCACCACGCAGCATGTCGCGACCAGCGTGGCCCAGTGCCAGGCGCTGGCGCCGGGCGCCAATTGCATCGCCGCCTTTGCCGGCGGGGCGAGCGTCGTCGGCCTCAGCCGCGTCAACGAGACCAGCAGCTGGCGCATCCAGCCGCTGCGCGAGATGACCGGCGGCGGCTACCAGGTGATGGGCGGCCTGCCGTTCCAGCCCAATGCATGCCCTGCGCGCTCGTCGTCCTCGTCGTCCTCGTCGCGATCGGGCTTCTACTGGGGCGGCGGTTCATCCTCCTCGACGCCAAGTTCGACGGCATCGCAGACCTCGGTGTCGCGCGGCGGTTTCGGCACGACCGCCAGCAGCATGTCGAGCCGGGGGAGCTGACGATGCGCCGCGTCGCCATGCAGGAGCGCCCGCACTGGCGCGACCTCGCCACCGAATATGGCTTCGACTACGCCCATCCCGATGGCGAACGCTATTGGGACGAGCGCGCGGCCTATCAGTTCACCCTCGCCGAGATCGAGAACGATGTCGAGGAGGCGACCTCCGAGGTCGTCGCGCTTTGCGGCGAGCTCGTGGGCCGCGCGGTGCGCGACGAGGCCTATCTCAAGCGCCTCGGCATCCCCTCGACCCACTGGCAGTGGATCGCCGACAGCTGGGCGCGCAGCGATCCGAGCCTCTATGGCCGCTTCGATTTCATCTATGGTGGGACCGGGCCGGCCAAGCTGCTGGAGTTCAACGCCGATACGCCCACCGCGCTCTACGAGGCGGCGGTGTTCCAGTGGCTCTGGCTGGAGGACCGCATCAAGGCGGGCGCGCTCCCCGCCGATGCCGACCAGTTCAACAGCCTGCACGACAAGATCATCGCCCGCTTCCGCGCCATGAAGCGGATGGGCACGCTGCACATGACCGCCTTCTCCAGCGAGACCGAGGATCGCAAGACCGTCGAGTATCTCGCGGAATGCGCGGCCGAGGCCGGGCAGGCGGTGCAGCTCATCGACATCGCCGATATCGGCCTCGACGGCGACGGGCGCTTCGTCGACGAGCAGGACCGGACCATCGCGGCCATCTTCAAGCTCTATCCATGGGAATGGCTGGTCCGTGAGCAGTTCGGCGCCAACCTACCGCGGTCGACGACGCTCTGGGTCGAGCCGCCGTGGAAGATGCTGCTCTCGACCAAGGCCATCCTGCCCGAACTGTGGAAGCTCGCGCCCGGCCATCCCAACCTGCTCGAAGCCTATTTCGAGGATGATCCGGACGCCTCGCGCCTCGGCCGAGACTATGTGGCCAAGCCCATCCTGTCGCGCGAGGGCGCGAATGTAGAGATCCGCCGCGGCGGCGTGACGGTCTCGGCTCCGGAAGGCCCTTACGCCGACCTGCCGCGGGTCGTGCAGGCGCTGGCCCCCGAGGTCGTCTTCGACGGCATGCGCCCCGTCATCGGCTCCTGGATCGTCGATACCGAGCCCGCCGGCATCGGCATCCGCGAGGACAAGGGCCTCGTCACCGGCAACCGCTCGGCCTTCGTGCCCCACGCCATTGTCGGCTAGGGCTCACGGGTTGATCGCAGGCCCGGCGTCTGCGAGAACCGCGGCCCGGCCGCCCCGGCGGCTCAGCGAAGGATCAGGCCCGTGATGGCAGCTCTCGAACAGGCGACCGTCGAGGTCGGCGGCGTGCGCTTCGGCAACCGGCTGCCGCTCGCGCTGATCGCCGGCCCCTGCGCCATGGAAAGCCGCGACCATGCCCTCGAAGTGGCGAGCGCGCTGAAGGAGATCACGGCGCGGCTCGGCATCGGCCTCGTCTACAAGTCCTCCTTCGACAAGGCGAACCGCACCTCCGGCAAGTCGTCGCGCGGCATCGGCCTGAAGGCCGCCATGCCGGTCTTCGCCGAGGTGAAGGAGCGGCTCGGCCTGCCCGTCATCACCGACATCCACGAGATCGAGCATTGCGCGCCGGTGGCGGAAGTCGTCGACGTGCTGCAGATCCCGGCCTTCCTCTGCCGCCAGACCGACCTGCTCGTCGCCGCGGCCAAGACCGGCCGCGCCGTCAACGTCAAGAAGGGCCAGTTCCTGGCGCCCTGGGACATGGCCAATGTCGCCGCGAAGATCCGCGAGGCCGGCAATCCCGGCGTCATGGTCACCGAGCGCGGCGTCTCCTTCGGCTACAACACGCTCGTCTCCGACATGCGGGCGCTGCCGATCATGGCCGAGACCACCGGCGCGCCGGTCATCTTCGACGCCACCCATTCGGTGCAGCAGCCCGGCGGCAAGGGCTCCTCCTCGGGCGGCCAGCGCGAATTCGTCCCCGTGCTCGCCCGCGCGGCGGTGGCGGTCGGCGTTGCCGGCCTCTTCATCGAGACCCATCCTGATCCCGACAAGGCGCCTTCCGACGGCCCCAACATGGTGCCGCTGAAGCAGATGGAGGGCCTGCTCAAGACCCTCATCGCCTTCGACCGGCTGGCCAAGGGTCTCGGCTGAGGCCCGCCGCCGGCATCGGCTAGACTGTCGCTGCCTGCCCGAATCGGACCCGACCCATGACCGAGCGCACCTGCCTCTCCATCGTCCTTGCCGCCGGCGAGGGCACGCGGATGAAGTCGGCCCGGCCGAAGGTCCTGCACGAGATTGCCGGCCTGTCCATGGTCGGCCACGTGCTGCGCGCCGTTGCCGCCGCCGGCGGCACGGCAGCCTCCGTCATCATGGGTCCGGACCGTGAGGATGTCGCCGCCGAGGTGCGCCGGCATGTTCCCGACGCCTCGATCCACGTGCAGCGCGACCGGCTCGGCACCGCCCATGCGGTGCTCCACGCCCGCGAGGTCATCGCCCGCGGCTTCGATGACGTCATCGTCGCCTTCGGCGATACGCCGCTGGTGACGCCCGCGACCTTCGCGCGCCTCCGGGCGGCGCTGGCCGATGGTGCGGCGGTCGCCGTCCTCGGCTTCGAGGCCGCCGATGCCTTCGGCTATGGCCGGCTCGTGATGGAAGGCGGCGCGCTCGCCGCCATCGTCGAGGAGAAGGATGCGAGCGAGGCCCAGCGCGCCATCACGCTCTGCAACGGTGGCCTGATGGCGCTGCGCGGCGCCGGGGCGCTCGCGCTGCTGGAGCGCATCGGCAATGCCAATGCCAAGGGCGAGTACTACCTCACCGACGCCGTGGCGCTGGCCCGCGCCGCGGGCCTTGCGACGGCCGTGGTGCTGGCGCCCGAGGAGGAGGTGAGGGGGGTCAATGACCGGGTCCAGCTCGCCGAGGTCGAGGCCATCGCCCAGGGGCGCCTGCGGGTCGCGGCGATGCGCGGCGGCGTCACCATGGTCGCGCCCGAGACGGTCTTCCTCGCCTATGACACGGTGCTCGGCCGTGACGTGATGCTGGAGCCGCATGTGGTCTTCGGGCCCGGCGTCACCATCGCCGACGACGTGACGATCCGCGCCTATTCGCATCTGGCGGGCTGCGCGGTCGCCCCGGGCGCGATCATCGGCCCATTCGCGCGCATCCGGCCGAAGAGCCGCATCGGCGAGAAGGTCCATATCGGCAATTTCGTCGAGGTGAACCGCACGACCATCGCTGCGAAGGCCGAGGCCAACCACCTCGCCTATCTTGGCGATGCCACCATCGGCGAGGGCACGAACATTGGCGCCGGCACGATTACCTGCAATTTCGATGGGGCGGACAAGCATCCGACCGTCATCGGCCGGGACGTGTTCGTCGGGTCGAATTCGACGCTCGTCGCGCCGCTGACCATCGGCGACGAAGTGCTGGTCGCGGCAGGCTCGACCATCACGCTCGACGCCAAGGACGGGGCGCTGGTCTTCGGCCGGGCGAAGCAGGCAGCCCTTCCCGGGCGAGGGGCGGAGCGCATCCGCCTGAACAAGGAGCGCCGCGCGGCCCGCAAGGCGAAGGAAAAGGGGAAGGGGTGAGGGCCGTGGGTTGCACGACCCAAGTGCGTCCTTCGAGGCTCGCTGTCGCTCGCACCTCAGGATGAGGGAGGGAGAGACCTGCACCTCGGGGGAAGACGCGAAGTGGTCCCGCTGACGTCTTCCCGCCACGCACATCCCCCTCATCATGGCGGCAGCGTTCGACACGTCGCCGTCGGGCAATCTCCGCCCTGTCCGTCATGCCCGGGCCTGGCCCGGGCATCCACGAATTCCTCGAAGGTCAGTGGTCAAGTCGTGGATGCCCGCCACAAGGGCGGGCATGACGGCGGAGGCTCTGCAGACCGACCGGCCCGCGTCGACGGGCGGAGGGTCGCCTCCCGCCACCCTGTCTCACAACGTCACAGCAATTCATTTCGCACTGCGATGCCGCCGCCGTTAAACCCGCCTTGGGGTGTTTCGGCCTATCAAGGGCCGGATTCGGACGGGACCTGTGCCCGCCACGACCGATTTGGAGCAGACCTTCATGTGCGGGATCATCGGCATTCTCGGCAAGGAGCCCGTCGCGGGCCAGCTCGTCGACAGCCTCAAGCGTCTCGAATATCGCGGCTATGACTCCGCCGGTGTCGCGACGCTGGAAAATGGCGTGCTCACCCGCTGCCGCGCCGAGGGCAAGCTGAAGAACCTCGAGGCGGCCCTCGCCAAGGCGCCGCTCCACGGCACGATCGGCATCGGCCATACCCGCTGGGCGACGCATGGCGCCCCGACCGAGACCAACGCCCATCCGCATGCCTCGGACGGCGTCGCCGTCGTGCACAACGGCATCATCGAGAATTTCCGCGAGCTGCGGCATGAGCTCGAGGCCAAGGGTGTCGTCTTCTCGACCCAGACCGACAGCGAGACCGTCGCCCACCTCGTCGGCCAGGAGATGAAGGCCGGCAAGAGCCCGGTCGAGGCGGTCGGCGCGGCGCTGCCGCGGCTGCGCGGCGCCTTCGCGCTCGCCTTCGTCTTCGAGGGCAATGACAACCTCCTGATCGGCGCCCGCAAGGGCTCGCCGCTGGCCGTCGGCTATGGCGATGGCGAGATGTATCTCGGCTCCGACGCCATCGCGCTCGCCCCCTTCACCTCCGCTGTCGCCTATCTCGAAGAGGGCGACTGGGCGATCCTCGACCGCAACTCCGTGGAGATCCGCGACGAGGCCGGCCATGTGGTGCAGCGGCCGGTGATCCGCTCGTCGGCCACCGCCTTCCTGGTCGACAAGGGCAACCACAAGCACTTCATGCTCAAGGAAATCTACGAGCAGCCGGAGGTCGTCGCCCGGACGACCGCTCATTATCTCGACATGGCCAATGGCAAGGTGCGCCTGCCGGCCGAGCTTCCGTTCGACTGGGCGGCGCTGCCGCGCATCTCGATTGCAGCCTGCGGCACCGCCTATCTCGCGGGCCTCACCGCCAAATACTGGTTCGAGCGCTTCGCCCGCATCCAGGTCGACATCGATATCGCCTCGGAGTTCCGCTACCGCGAGACGCCGATGGTGCCGGGCGGACTGATGATCGTTGTCTCCCAGTCCGGCGAGACGGCCGATACGCTCGCCTCGCTCCGCTACGCCAAGGAGAACGGCCAGCACGTCCTCGCGGTCGTCAACGTGCCGACCTCGACCATCGCCCGTGAGAGCCACATCGTCATGCCGACGCTGGCGGGCCCTGAGATCGGCGTCGCCTCGACCAAGGCCTTTACCTGCCAGCTTGCCGTCCTGGCCTCGCTCGCCATCGCTGCCGGCAAGGCCCGCGGCTTCATCTCGGGGGCCGACGAGGATGCGCTGGTCCGCGCCATGATGGAGGCGCCGCGCTACATGAACGAGGCGCTGAAGCAGGAAGACCACATTGCCAGCATCGCCAAGGGCCTGTCGAAGGCGCGCGACGTGCTCTATCTCGGCCGCGGCACCTCCTATCCCATCGCCATGGAAGGCGCGCTGAAGCTCAAGGAGCTCTCCTACATCCATGCCGAGGGCTATGCGGCTGGCGAGCTGAAGCACGGGCCCATTGCGCTCATCGACGAGACCATGCCGGTCATCGTCATCGCGCCCTTCGACAAGGTGTACGAGAAGACCGTCTCGAACATGCAGGAAGTGGCGGCGCGCGGCGGCCAGATCATCCTCGTCACCGACGAGAAGGGCGCCGAGCATGCCGAGGTCGAGACGGTGGCCACCATCGTCATGCCGGACGTGCCGGCGACCATTGCGCCGATCGTCTATTCGGTGCCGATCCAGCTCATCGCCTATCACACGGCGGTGGAGATGGGCACGGACGTGGACCAGCCGCGCAACCTCGCCAAGAGCGTCACGGTGGAGTGAGGGCGGCCGCCGCGGCGGCTCGCCCGGGAACAGCGCGGCCATCGATGGCGTTGCCTCCGTGAGGAGGTGCCGCCATGGCCCTTGTAGACCCCGCAGAGATCAATTTCCTGGTGGCGTCTGACGGCACGGTCGAGGCCGTCCGTGACGCGCCCGAGGCCGCGCCCGGTGGGCCGGCGGAGGCCGTGCCGCTGACGCCGCGGCCCGACATGCCAGCGCCCGAGGCGCCCGAGGACCTCGGCAAGGACTGGGCCGACAAGCCCGAGGGCGAGCGGTGACGTCGCTCTCAACTCGAAGCACCGGCGAGCCGGAGGATCCGGCCCGGCGTCCCGGCCAGCCCGGTGCCGACGAGGCTCCTGGCCCGGCTCAGGCCGATGTCGACCACGGCTTGCCGCCGCCCGGCCAGCACGACGAGCGGCAGATCCCGCTCGACACCATCAGGGACCGCGCCGATCCGGGCACCGAGGAGGCGCCGGCCGCGCCACCCGCCCTGTCGGATGGATCGACACGGGCGGGGCCAGCCTGACGCCTCAATCGCGGTCGGTGGTGTCGGCCGAAGCGCCGAAGCCGATCATGTCGAAGAGCGGCGCGGGCTGGTCCTCCGCCAGCGCGGCGATGTCGTCGAGCAGGGCACGGATGGCGCGGCGCGGGTCACCGTCGAACTCCGCGAGCACGGCTTCCACTTCCTCGTCGATGGCGATCAATGTCGATGCTGCAGACTGGGCCATGGGTCATCCTCCATGCCGCCACTGTAGCCATCTTGTTGCCAGATCGTGTCAGCAGGTTGTCAGCAGATCTCAGTCGGCCAGCACCAGGTCGGCGCGTTCGGCGTGGATGGCGAGGATGTCGTCCCAGGCCGTCATCATGGCGTCGACGCAGGCCGGGTCGAAATGGCGGCCGCGCTCGGCGAGGATATAGGACCGCGCCTCGTCCGGCGTCCACGCGGCCTTGTAGGGGCGCACCGAGGTCAGGGCATCGAAGACGTCGGCCAGGGCGGTGATGCGGCCGGCCAGCGGGATCTCCTCGCCGGACAGCCGAAACGGATAGCCCGAGCCGTCCCAGCGCTCATGGTGGGAGATGGCGATCTCGCCGGCGAGGCGGATCAGCTCGGAGGTCGAGCGTTCGAGGATCTCGCCGCCGCGCTGGGCGTGCTTCTGCATCTCCTGCCGCTCGGCGGGCGTGAGCGGTCCTTCCTTCAGCAGGATGGAGTCGGGAATGCCGATCTTGCCGATGTCGTGCATGGGCGCGGCAATGCGCAGCCGCTCGCAGAACTCGTTGTCGAGGCCCATGGCGCGGGCGATCTTCTCGGAATAGCGGGACATGCGCTCGAGGTGCTGGCCCGTCTCGGGATCGCGCAATTCGGCGGCGCGGGGGAGGCGGGTGACGATTTCGGCCTCGCGTCCGCGCGCGACCTCGAGCGCCTTGTGGACCTCCTGCGACAGCCAGGCGGCCTGGTCCTTCAGCTTGGTCTGCGCCTCGGCGAGCTGCATGAGATTGCGCACGCGGGCCTTGAACTCGGCGGGATCGATGGGCTTGAGGATGAAATCGGTCGCCCCGGCATAGAGCGCTTCCAGGCGCACCGAACGCTGGTCGCTGGTCGTCACCATGACCACCGGCGTGTCGTTGAAATGGGAGCGGGCCCGGACCTCGCGGATGAAGGCGATGCCGTCGAGCTCCGGCATCATGTAGTCGACGAGGATGAGCGCTGGCTTGAGGGTGTCGAGTTGGTCGAGGGCCTCGATCGGGCTCTTGAAGGTCGTCGCCCCGGCAATTCCGCAGGCATCGACCAGGGATTTGACGACGAGCAGGTTCGTCTCCGCATCGTCGACGATCATCACGGTCATGGGCGCGATTCCACGTTGCCGTCCAACCATGCGGCCGACGAGCCTCCAGCACAAGCAGACTAAACGGCCCGAGTGAACGAAGTGCTCATCCAATGCCGCTGCAGGAGGTGGGGGGCTGACAAGAGTTCGTTAGTGCCATCAGCAAGATGCGGCCAGATGCGCGCAAAATTTACGCATCGGAAGGGGGCGCGTGAGAGCGTCCGCGGGACATCGGCTACAGGATCTTCCCGCCATGGCACATTTCCAGGTCAGCGCCCAACGCTCGGTGCGCCACATCATCCTGCTGGCCACCTTCCTTGGTCTCGCCGTCATCGCGCTGATCTGGACGGCCGTCGAAGCCGACATCCGGCAGGAGCGGGCCTTTGCCCAGCGCATCGCGACGCAGACCGCCCAGAACTATGCGCGTCTGTTCCAGGAGCATATCCGCGGCGCGATCACCGAAACCGACAACACTATCAAGTTCATCCGCCAGGATTACCTGCGCGATCCCGCTCGCTTCGACCTCGGCGCCTGGGTGAAGAACCAGTACAGCTTCAAGGACCTGGCGCTGCAGTTCACCATCATCGGCCCCGATGGGCGGATGGAATCGACCACCACCGCCGGCGCGACGCCGCGGGTCGACCTCAGCGACCGCGAGCATTTCCGCGTCCATGTCGATTCCACCAGCGACACGCTGTTCATCAGCAAGCCGGTCCTCGGCCGGGCCTCGGGGCGCTGGTCGATCCAGCTGACGCGCCGCATCACCGACGAGAACGGCACGTTCCGCGGCGTGCTCGTCGCCTCGCTCGACCCCTACTATCTCTCGCGCTTCTACGAACAGATCGACCTCGGCAAGGGCGGCGGCATCACCGTCGTCGGACGCGACGGAGCGGTGCGCGCCATGGCCGGCCTGTCGCGGGAGACGCTCGGCGCGCCGTTCGGTGACATGACGGGCCTGCGCCGTGCCCTGTCGCGCGACCAATGGACGGAGAACGGCGAGGGCGCCGAGACGGACCGGGTCACCGCCTATCGGGCCGTGTCGGACTGGCCGCTGATCGTCGTGGTGCGCGTCGACGACATCGATGCCCGGACCCGGCGGCTTGAACTCAAGGCCCAGACGCGCCTGCTGGCCACGGGCCTGTCGGTCGGCGTGCTCGCGGTCATCCTGCTGGGCATCGCCTATTGGCGGCGCTTCGGCGAGGCCCTGGCGCAGCTGACGCGCAGCCGGGCTGCCGCCAAGGCCGCGACGCGCGAACTGGACCTCACGCTCAACAACATGGCCCAGGGCATCCTCATGGTGGACGCCCAGGGCCAGGTCGCGGTCGTCAACCAGAACGCCCTGACCCTTCTCGGCCTGCCGGAGACCTTCACCCGGGCCGGCTTCCAGCTGACGCAGTTGCTCGCCCACGAGAAGCGGGTGGGAGAAGAGATCGTCGTCGACATCCACGGTGGTGTGGAGGCCGATCCGGACCTCCTGTCCGTGCGCGAGCACCGGCGCCGTGACGGCGTCGTGCTGGAGATCTGCACCCGGCACCTGCCCGGTGGCGGTTTCGTCCAGACCTACACCGACGTCACGGAGCGCCGGCGGTCCGAGCAGGCCCTGCGCGATGCCCGCGACACGGCCGAGAAGGCCTCGCAGGTCCGCACCGCCTTCCTCGCCACCATGAGCCACGAGATCCGCACGCCGCTCAACGGCATCATCGGCATGTCCTCGATCCTCGATGCCACCGAACTCTCGGCCGAGCAGCGGGGCTACTTGAAGACCATTACCGGCTGCGGCGAGGCGCTGCTCGATATCGTCAACGACGTGCTGGACTATTCCAAGTTGGATTCCGGCGCTGTCACGCTAGAGCGCTCGGCGGTGGATGTGCGCGGCCTCGCCACCTCGGTGAAGGAGATGCTCGGCCCGCGCGCGACGGAGAAGGGGCTCAGCGTCGACCTCGTGGTCGCCGATGACGTGCCCGACCATATCGAGGCGGACGGCACGCGCATCCGACAGGTGCTCATCAACCTCGTCGGCAATGCCGTGAAGTTCACGCTCACCGGCGGCGTGGTGGTCTCGGTCGCGACGCGCCTCATGGCCAGCGGCCGGCCGGCACTGCGTTTCTCGGTTGTCGACTCCGGCATCGGCATCTCGCAGGACACCCGCGACCGGCTGTTCAAGGAATTCTCGCAGGTCGATGCCTCGATCACCCGGCGGTTTGGCGGCACGGGCCTCGGCCTCGCCATCTGCAAGCGCATTGTGGAGGCCATGGGCGGCGAGATCGGCGTGGAGAGCGACCTCGGCAAGGGGTCCATCTTCTGGTTCGACGTGCCGGCCCGCGAGGTTGCCGAGGCCGCCCCCGCGGTGGAGCGCGCGACGCGCAGCCAGCTTCCCTCGCGCCTGAAGGTCCTCATCGTCGAGGACAACCCGGTGAACCAGCAGGTGGCGACCCTGCTGCTCACCGCCATGGGCCACGACGTGACGGTTGCCGAACATGGCGGCATCGCGCTGGACCTCTGCGCCCGCACGCCCTTCGACGTCATCGTCATGGACATGCAGATGCCGGTGATGGACGGAACCCAGACGACGCGGGCGCTGCGCGCCGGCAACGGCCCCAACCGCGACACGGCCATCATCGGCCTAACCGCCAACGCCTTCGCCTCGGACCGCCAGGCCTGCCTCGATGCCGGCATGGACGAGTTCCTGGCCAAGCCGGTGACGCGCGAGAAGCTGGAGCGGGCCTTCGGCGATCTCGCCCGGCCTACCCCTGCGGCAGCCGCGACGGCCTCGACCTCCGGCGGCATCGATCATTCGGCGCGGCGGGCCCTGTTCGACGAGATCGGCCCCGAGGCATCGCGCGAGCTGATCGCCCTGTTCGTTGCGGAATCGCGCCGGCAACTCGCCGATATCCGCCTCGCGGGAGCTGCCGGCGACGTCGCCGCGCTGGGCGGCCTCCTGCACCAGCTCAAGGGGTCGGCGGGCAATCTCGGCCATGCCGGCATCGCCGCTCTGGCCGCGCGCCCGGCAGCCGAGCTCGTCAAGCCCGAGGGCCTCGACGCCTTCATCGCGCGGGTGGAAGCCCATCTGGCGGCGGAGGAGCGCGACCTCGCCCACGCCGCCTGACGGCCGCCCGCGACCTTGTGTCAGCCGCGGCGGGCCATGCGCGCAGTGACGACGGCGACATAGATCAAGAACATGGCCGCCAGCGTCGCTGGCAGGCCATGCGGCGGCCAGAGGTCCATGCCGGCCCCGCCGAGCGGCGGGCCGATGATGAGCCCGACCGAATAGAAGACGACGAATGCGGCGTTGGCCTGCGCAAGATCAGCGCCCCGGAAGCGGCTGCCGAGATGGGCAAGGCCGACCGTGTAGAGGCCGGCGACGAGGCCGCCGAGGATCATCAGCAGGATGTAGATGCCGGCGGGCGGCAGGGTGCAGAGGGTTAGGGCGCCCATGCCGATGACGCCGGACATGCCGCAGAAGAGCAGGACGAGGCGGCGGTCCGTGCGGTCGGCGATGATCCCCATCGGGATCTGGAAGAGCACGTTGCCGAGCACGAAGGCGGAGACCAGGCCGATGGCCGCCGAGGTCTCAAGCCCGATCGCCGTGCCGTAGAGCGGCAGCAGCGCGATGGACGAGGTCTCCGCCGCGCCAAAGACGAGGGCGGCGAGGGTCGCCGAGGGCACGAGCCAGAAGAAGGACAGGAACCCGGCGCTGGGCTTGTCCTCGATCGGTGGGGCGCGGCCGCCGGCGATCGCGATGGGGATGCCGGACAGGAGCAGGATCGCAGCCCCCGCCAGATAGGGCGCCCAGCCGGTGGTGCCGAGCAGGCCGAGGACCAGCGGGCCGAGAGCGAAGCCGAGCGAGAGGGCGGTGGCATAGACCCCGAGGACGAGGCCGCGGCGCTTCTCGGGCGCGGCCGCGTTGATCCAGTATTCCGAGAGGACGAAGAGGACCGTCAGCGCCGCCCCGAGGGCGAAGCGGATGGGAAACCAGGCCCAGATCGGCGTCACGGCATTGAAGGCAAGCAGGCTCACCGCCGCCACCAGGATCGCTGCGGCCAGCGTCTGCGCCATGCCGAAGCGGCGGGCCCAGCCGGAGATGAACGGCGCACAGACCAGGGTCGCCGCGCCGGGCATGGCGGTGTTGAGGCCGATGAGGGTGCGGGAGGCGCCCTTGGCGTCGAGGGCGAAGGACAAGAGCGGGATGGACAGCGACAGGCCGATGCCAACCGTCACCACGCAGGAGATCGCCGCGGCGAGCGACAGGACCTGCGGGCGGGAGAACTGGTCGGCGTGGGGCTGGGCGATGCTCATGGGGCGCTTTCGAGGGGACGCCTCCCATGGAGGGAAGACGCCCCGATGACAAGCGCGCAGGCTGGTGATCAGCCCGTTGTGACCGCCGGTGCCATCGTCCGCGCCGGTCTCGGACGGCGCTTGCGGAAGCGCCGGCGCGCCCAGATGACCAGCCCGGTCACCATCAGGCCGGCCAGAGCCAGCGAGATGACGACATTCATCAGCGCCGACCAGATGCCGGCGAAATTGCCCTCGTGGAAGAGCCGCACCCAGTTGCGCGAGGTTGCGGTGAGGCCTTGCTCGCCGACGGCATAGACGCGGAACTCACCGCCCTCGACGATGCGGGCGAGGAGCCGCCCGCCGCGGCCGCGGATCCAGACGAGGTTCGACAGGTCATGGGCCTCGCCGAGCTTGCGGACCGCCTCGACCATGGGAACCGGAGCCCCGCGGGGGCCCGCAGGCGGCGGGCTGGTGAAGCTGATCCCCCAGGCGAGGAACAGGCCGGTGAGGGGGCTGAGGACGAGGAGGGGCAGCAGGACCCAGGCGACGCCCTTGTGCCAGCCGGACACGGTGTTGGCGAAGCGGGGCCAGCCCATGGCGATGCCGAGGAGCATCAGCACGATCATGGCGCCGGTCGAGAGCTGGACGAGCCAGCCGAGGTCCAGAAGCAGCGCCTCGTGGAGGACGCGGGAATAATAGAAGAGGTTCGAGAGCGTGCCGTCCTCGGTCAGCTCGCGGCCGGTGACCGTGTCGACATCGATCGTATCGTCGGGGCGCACGCCGCCGATGGACAGGCGGTTCTCATAGGCGCGGTAGGAGAGGGACCGCGCCTTGCCCTCGGGATCGTGCTGGGCGAGGAGGGCAATGACCCTGTCCGCCGTCAGGCTGCCCGGCTGGGCCGCCACCACCTGCGCCGCCGGCTCGACCGACAGCACGAGGCCGGACAGGACGATCGCCGCCAGCGGCACGGCGAAGGCGAGCGTCAGCCAGCGATGGAGGCGCAGCAGCCAAGGCTTGATCATGAGAAGTCCCCGTCGCGGCAATGGGCCGCTCTTCCCTGTCGAACCTTCTAGGCTGCCGCTTTGGCCTGCCTCAAATCACGAGCCGGTGACGCTCAATCGATGATCTCGCGGCGGAATTCCTTCCGGACCATGAAATAGAAGGGCACCGGCAGGAGCGGCGAGAAGCCCTTGGCGATGCGGTCGCCGAGCTCCTCGAGCACCACGGTGGTGATGGTCGGCAGGTCCTCGTGCAGGGCCTCCTCGAGGGTCAGCCACTTGAGCTCGGTCAGCTCGGCATGGGGGCCGACGACGCCTTCGATCTTGTGCATGACATGGTCGGCATCGCAGGCGAAGAAGCGGGTGTCGAAACGCTTAGGCCGCCGCGGAGGGGTGATGGCCCGGGCGACGAAATGCAGGGATTCGAGGTTCGGGAAGATGCCGTGCTCGGCAAAGGCTTCCCAGCCCTTCGGCACGGTCTCCGGCTTGCCGGCCTCGCGGGTGCCGAGCATGAGTCCCGTTTCCTCGCAGGTCTCGCGGATGGCGGTAAGCGCCAGGGAGCGGGCGCGCGACATGGACGGACGCTGGACCCTGGCCATCAGGCGCGCCTGGATGAGATCGCTGAGGGCGCCGAAGACCGGCATGGCGCGGTCGTCGGGATCGCGGCGGCCGCCGGGGAAGACGAACTTGCCGGGCATGAACTTCAGGTCGTCGCGGCGCTTGCCCATCAGCACCTTGGGCTTCTTGCCCGAACGGTCGATGAGGATCAGCGTCGCCGCGTCCACCGGCTTCTGGTTGGCCCAGCGCTGCTCGCGCTCGGTCTTGGTCAGGCGCTCGGCGAGAGCGGTCCCCTTGTCTGTCACGTCGTCCGTCCCTGCTGGTATTCGTCGCTCAGTTCGTCGAAGCCATGCATGCGCATGGCCCACTGGTATCCCACGACGACGCCCTTGAGGGGAGGCAGCAAAAGGAGGGACATGGCGAGGGTGAGCGGCAGCCAGAGGACGAAGTGGATCCACAGCGCCGGCTCATAGGCGAGCTCCAGCCACATCAGCATCGGCACGATGACATGGCCGACCACCATGATGGTCAGGTAGGGCGGCGCGTCGTCGGCGCGGTGATGGTGCATTTCCTCGCCGCAGCGCTCGCAGGAGGGCGCGACCTTCAGGTAGGAGGTGAAGAGACGGCCCTCGCCGCAGGCTGGGCAGCGGCACATCAGGCCGCGGCGCACGGCGGTCCACAGGTCGCGGGTGGGACGGGCCGGTTCGACGGCCGGCGGGGCGGTGAGGATCTGGACGGTCATCGGCGTCCTTTCTTCTTCCACGGGGGCTTGGCGGGCTTGTCGCCTGGACGGGCGCGGCGGCCATTGGTGAAGCCGTCGTCGCGCCGGCGGCCCTTGTGCGCCGATGGACGCGATCCCACAAGATCGCTGCGGCCATCGCTCATCAGTTCGAAACGCAGGGCTCCGGCCACCGGCGCCGCCTCGACGAGGCGCACCGTGACGGGATCGCCAAGGCGCCAGCTCTCGCCGGTGCGGGTGCCGACAAGGGCCTGGAGGCCCTCGTCGAAACGGTAGTAGTCACCGCCGATGGTGGCCGCCGGCACGAATCCGTCGGCGCCGGTCTCGTCGAGCTTCACGAAGAGGCCGGAGCGGGTGAGGCCGGCGATGCGGCCGGCGAAGATGTCGCCTACGCGCTCGGAAAGGTGCGCGGCGATCAGCCGGTCGATGGTCTCCCGCTCGGCCGCCATGGCGCGGCGCTCGGCTGCGGAAATCTCGGCGCCGATCTCGGCCAGGGCGGATGCCTGTCCGTCCGTCAGGCCGTCCTGGCCGAGGCCGAGGGCCTTGATCAGGCCGCGATGGACGATGAGGTCGGCATAGCGGCGGATCGGCGAGGTGAAATGGGCGTAGCGGCGCAGAGCGAGGCCGAAATGGCCGATATTCTCCGGCGAATATTCGGCCTGGGACTGCGAGCGCAGCACGACCTGGTTCACCACCGCCGCACTGTCGCCCTCCGCGGCGCGGGAGAGGATCTGGTTGAAATGGGAGGGCCGCAGCAGCGCCGCCTTGGGCAGGGAGATGTCAACGCTCTTCAGGAACTCCTTGAGCGTCATGAGCTTTTCCATGCTCGGCGCGTCATGGATCCGGTACATGCAGGGCGTGCGGTGCTTCTCCAGCGTCTCGGCGGCGCAGACATTGGCGAGGATCATCATCTCCTCGATCAGCCGGTGGGCATCGAGCCGCTGCGGCACCACCACGCGGTCCACCGTGCCGTCGGGTTTCAGGAGAATCTTGCGCTCTGGCAGGTCGAGGTCGAGCGGCTCGCGGTCGTCGCGGGCGCGCTTCAGCGCCGCATAGGCCTCCCAGAGCGGCTTCAGCACCGGCTCCAGCAGCATCTCTGTCGTCTCGTCGGTGTGCCCGTCGATGGCGGCCTGGGCCTGCGCATAGGCGAGCTTGGCGGCGGACCGCATCATGATGCGGTGGAAGGAATGCGACTTCCGCCGCCCATCGGCGCGGATCACGACGCGGCAGGCCATGGCCGGCCGGTCCTCGCGCGGGCGCAGCGAGCACAGGTCGTTGGAGATGCGCTCGGGCAGCATCGGCACGACGCGGTCGGGGAAATAGACGGAATTGCCACGCACCGCCGCCTCGCGGTCCAGCGCCGTGCCCGGCCGCACGTAAGCCGCGACGTCGGCGATGGCGATGGTGAGGATGAAGCCGCCGGGATTGTCGCCGGAGGTGTCCGGCTCGGCATGGACGGCGTCGTCGTGGTCCTTGGCGTCCGGCGGATCGATGGTGACGAGGGGGAGCTTGCGCCAGTCCTCGCGGCGGCCAAGGCCGACCGGCTCGGCGCGCTCGGCCTCGGCCAGCGTGTCCGCACGGAAGACGTGCGGGATGCCGTGGACCTCCAGCGCGATGAGCGAGACCGCCCGTTCCGACTTGAGGTTGCCCAGCCGCTCGCGCACCCGCGCCACCGGCGGGCCGAAGCGGGAGGTGCGGACGATGTCGACGGCAACCAGGTCGCCATCGCGGGCCTCGCCGATGGCTTCCTCGGGGATGGCGAGTTCGCGGCCGACATTCTTCTTGTCGATGGGCAGCAGCCGGCCGCCATGGCCGGGGACGGCGCGGAAGACACCGATGGTGCGGGCGCGGCCGCGGTCGAGGATCTTCATCACCCGCCCGACGGGGCGGGGATCGTCGCTCGGCCCGCCGCCATCGGACAGACGAACCAGGGCGCGGTCGCCGAGGCCGGGAATGGGATCGCCGGGGCGGGGCCGGTGGGGCAGGGCGATGAGGATGGAGGGCGCCGGACCGTGCTCCTCCTCGTCCCATTCCGCCGGCGTGCCGACGAGGTCGCCATCGGCATCGCGGGTGATGACGTCGACCACCACGACCTGGGGCAGGGCGCCGTGCTTGACCAGCTTGCCGCGGCCCTTGGCCACCAGGCCCTCGTCGACGATGTCCTTGAGGAGGTGCTTCAGCGCCACCTTGTCGGCGCCGTGGAGGCCGAAATGGCGGGAAATCTCGCGTTTTCCGACCCGGCCTGTCTGGCTGGCGATGAAGGCCAGGACCTCCTCGCGGGAGGGCATGCGGGGCGGGGCGTCAGTCTTGGATCGGCGGGGCAAAGGGCATCCGGGTCTGGCCGGCGCGGTCACACCGGTGCGTCAGACTAGCCGATCCGCCGCCGGGACGGAACGCCCGTGGCGGCGGAAGCACCCTCAATCCTTGGGCTTGGCCGCCTTGGGCTTTGCAGCCGCCTTGGCCTTGCCGGCGGCCTTGGCCTTGGCGGGAGCCTTCTCCTTGGCGGCTGCCTTCGCCTTCGGTGCGGCCTTGCCGCGGACCGGCTTCTTGCCCGACCCGGCGGTCTCGGCGCGGGCGGCGATCAGCGCCACGGCCTCTTCCATGGTCAGGCCGGCGGGATCCTTGCCCTTCGGCAGGGTGGCGTTGACCGAGCCGTGCTTCACGTAGGGCCCATAGCGGCCGGCCATGACGGTCACGGGGCCGCCGAGGGTCGGATGCTCGCCGATCTCGCGGCCAGCGGGGGCTGCGCCGCGGCCGAAGCGCGACTTCGCGCCGCTTTCCTTGGCGATGACGAGGTCGATGGCGCGGTTGGCGCCGATCGCCAGCACGTCGTCGTCCTTCTCGAGGTTCGCATAGGTGCGGCCATGCTGGACGTAGGGGCCATAGCGGCCGATGCCGACCAGGATCGCCTCGCCGCTCTCGGGGTGCTTGGCCACTTCCTTCGGCAGTTCGAGCAGGGCCACGGCCCGGTCGAGGTCGAGGCCTCCGGGCGACATGCCCTTGGGCAGCGAGGTGCGTTTCGGCTTCTCGCCCTCGCCAAGCTGGACATAGGGACCGAAGCGGCCGTCGCGGACGGTGACTTCGAGGCCGGTCGCCGGATCGGTGCCGAGGCGGCGCGTGCCGTCGGCGCCGGCGCCCGCCGGGCCGTCCGTCTCGCCGTCGCCGGACGGAGCGGAGAGCTGGCGGGTGAAGCGGCATTCTGGATAGTTGGAGCAGCCGATGAAGGCGCCGAACTTGCCGAGCTTCAGCGACAGCATGCCGGAGCCACAGCTCGGGCAGACTCGCGGGTTCGAGCCATCGCCCTTGTCGGGGAAGATGTGGGGGCCAAGGCTGTCGTTCAGCGCGGCCAGCACGTCGGAGACGCGCAGTTCCTTGGTCTCGTCGAGAGCCGCGGCGAAATCGCGCCAGAAGTCGCGCAGCAGCGCCTTCCAGTCGAGTTCGTGGTTGGAGACGAGGTCGAGCCGCTCCTCCAGCGCCGCGGTGAAGCCGTACTCGACATAGCGCTCGAAGAAGTTCTCCAGGAAGGCGATGACAAGGCGGCCCTTGTCCTCGGGGACGAGGCGCTTCTTCTCGATGCGCACATATTCGCGGTCCTGCAGGGTCTGCAGCGTCGCGGCATAGGTGGACGGGCGGCCGATGCCGAGCTCTTCCATGCGCTTGACGAGGCTCGCCTCGGAATAGCGCGGCGGCGGCTCTGTGAAGTGCTGGGTCGTGGCGATGGACTTGCGGGCGAGCTTCTCGCCGACCGTCATGGCGGGCAGGCGCTTGCCGTCCTCGTCCTCGCCGTCGTCGTCGCGGTCCTCGGTATAGAGGGCGAGGAAGCCGTCGAACTTCACGACCTGGCCGGTGGCGCGCAGCTCCAGCCGGCGGCCGAGCGACGCGCCGAGGCCGCCGACGGTGGCGTCGATGTCGACCGTGGTGCGCTCCAGTTCGGCGCTCTCCATCTGCGAGGCGACGGTGCGCTTCCAGATGAGATCGTAGAGGCGGGCCTGTTCGGGCTCCAGGACCTTGGCGACGTCGCGCGGGTGGCGGCGGACATCGGTCGGGCGGATGGCCTCGTGGGCCTCCTGGGCGTTCTTCTGCTTGGCGGTGTATTTGCGCGGCGCGCCCGGCACGTAGCGGGCGCCGTAATCCTTGCCGATGAGGTCGCGGATGGCCGAGACCGCCTCAGGCGCCACATCGACGCCGTCGGTTCGCATATAGGTGATGAGGCCGACCGTCTCGCCGCCGATATCGACGCCTTCATAGAGGCGCTGGGCCACCTGCATGGTGCGGTTCGGCGCGAAGCCGAGCTTGCGGCTCGCCTCCTGCTGCAGGGTCGAGGTGGTGAAGGGCGCGTAGGGGTGGCGGCGGGCGGGCTTCGCCTCCACCGAGGTGACGGCGAAATGGGCCTCGGCGAGCGCCTTCTCGAAGGCGCGGGCCTCGGCCTCGGTGCCGACATCGAGGCGCTGGATCTTCTGGCCATCGGCGCCGACGAGGCGGGCCTCGAAGGTCTCGCCGCGCGGCGTCGCCAGCGTCGCGACGAGGGACCAGTATTCCTTCTTGCGGAAGCGCTCGATCTCGGACTCGCGCTCGCAGACGAGGCGCAGGGCCACCGACTGGACGCGGCCGGCCGAGCGGGCGCCCGGCAGCTTGCGCCACAGCACCGGCGAAAGGCGGAAGCCGACGAGATAGTCGAGGGCGCGGCGGGCGAGATAGGCCTCGACCAGCGCGGAATCGATCTGGCGCGGCTGCGCCATGGCCTGCTGCACCGCCTGCTTGGTGATGGCGTTGAAGGTGACGCGCTCGACCGGCATGTCCTTCAGCACGCGCTTGTCGCGCAGGGCCTCCAGCAGGTGCCAGGAAATGGCTTCGCCCTCGCGGTCGGGGTCGGTGGCAAGGATGAGCTTGTCCGCGCCCTTCACCAGCTTGGCGATCTCGGCGATGCGCTTGGCGCCGCGGCCGTCAGATTCCCACAGCATGGCGAAGTCGGCATCGGGGTCCACCGAACCGTCTTTCGGCGGCAGGTCGCGAACATGGCCGAAGGAGGCCACGACCTCGTAGCCCGACCCCAGATATTTGTTGATCGTCTTGGCCTTGGCTGGCGACTCGACGATGACGACGTTCACGCCCACGCGGCAGTGCCCTTTGGATGATGTCGGCGCTGCGATGATGCGCTGCCGAAAGCCGGCCGGAACATGGGCACAAGGCCGCTGCAAGTCAAATGCCGCCCTTTGGCACGTTTAACTTGCATCATGCGTTGACACAACCATAAGTTTATACATACCGTTGTTGCGTTGTCGGCGCCCTCGGCCGGCAGGGGAGAGGATGTGGTGGGCGCAGCGCGGCGTGAGCCTTCGAAAACTGCACGACGACCGCGCCTTGCGGGGCGGCCGCCTGGCGAAGGCCGTGCCGACCTCGCCTTGCAGATCGCCCGTCTCGCCGGTGACATGGTCGAGCTCGCCCGGCTCGGCGAGTTCAGGACGCTCGCCTATCTCGCCGACATGGCCCGCATGGAGGCGGAGGAGCAGGCGCGCCTGCTGCGCCGCCGGACGGGGAGGGTCCCGCCTAGCGCAGGCTGATGCGACCGGCCGGGTCGCGATGCAGCCGCCCGGCAAGGTCGAGTTCCAGCAGGGCAACCCGGACCGCGGCCACCGGCAGCCCCGAGGCGCGGACGATATCGTCGAGGGTGACAGGGACAGGGCCGAGCAGCGAGAGGATGCGGCTGCGGCCGTTGTCGCCGGGGTCGGCACCGTCCATGGCTTCCTCCTCTTCCTCGAGGGAGTCCTCCGGCGGTGGCCGCGACAGGATGGGCTGGATGACGGCGAGGATGTCATCGACCTCGGAGACCAGCGTCGCCCCTTGCTTCAGCAGCCGGTTGGTGCCGCCGGCGCGTGGATCGAGCGGCGAGCCGGGGACCGCGAAGACCTCGCGGTTTTCTTCCAGCGCCATGCGCGCGGTGATGAGCGAGCCGGACTTCTCGGCCGCTTCCACCACCACGACCCCCAGCGACAGCCCGGCGATGATGCGGTTCCGGCGGGGAAAGTCGCGGGCGCGGGGCTCATGTCCCATGGGCATCTCGCTGATCGCGGCGCCGGCCGGGAGCAACAGGTCGAGCAGCGGTTCGTTCTCTGGCGGGTAGATCTGGTCGTGGCCGCCGGCGAGCACGGCGACGGTGCCGGTCGCGGCGGAGGCCTCGTGGGCTGCGGCATCGATGCCGCGGGCCAGTCCGGAGACGACGGTCATGCCAGCTTCACCGAGGCCACGGGCGAGGATCGCGGCTATCTTGATCCCGGCGATGGAAGCGTTGCGCGAGCCGACGATGGCGACCATCGGCCGCTGCAGGCAGGCGAGGTCGCCGCGCAGCGCCACCAGCGGCGGGGCAGAGGCCGTCCGGCGCAATCGGTCGGGATAGTCACGCTCGCCAAGGGCGACGAAGCTGACGCCGAAGGCCCGGGCCCGCTCCATCTCGCGCTCGGCTTCGGCGAGGGTCGCGATGCGGATGGAGCGGCTGCCGCCGCGCTGGGCAAGTTCCGGCAGGGCGTCCAGCGCAGCGGCGGCGCTGCCGTAGAGGTTCAACAGCTCGCGGAAGGTGCGCGGTCCGACATTGTCGGAGCGGGAGAGGCGAAGCCAGTCGAGTCGCTGGCGGTCCGTCAGGCGGATCGCCGCGGTGGGGCGGGCGAAGAGATCGTCGCCCCCTCCCATCATGCAGGCGGCGCCGCGCTCTTCTCCCCGATCCGGCTCTCCGTGCCGGCGAGGAGCTTGGCGATGTTCTGGTGGTGCTTGGCGATGAGCAGGGCGGCAAGGCCGGCGAAGACGATGACGGTCGGCCAGCCGCGGCCCATGAGCAGCAGCACGACGGGCGTTGCGGCACTCGCCACGAGGGCCGCGAGCGAGGAATAGCGGAAGGCATAGGCGACGGCGAGCCAGAGGCCGGCAAATACGAGGAAGGCCGGCCAGTGGATGGCGAGCAGCACGCCGAGGAAGGTGGCGACGCCCTTGCCGCCCTTGAAGCCGAGCCAGATCGGGAAGACATGGCCGATGAAGGCGCCGATGCCGGCGGCGAGCGCCGCAACCGGGCCGAACCAGGCCGCCAGCAGCACGGCGACCGTGCCCTTGAGGCCATCGAGGAGCAGGGTCGCGGCCGCCAGCTTCTTGTTGCCGGTGCGCAGGACATTGGTCGCGCCGATATTGCCGGAGCCGATGGCGCGGATGTCGCCGAGCCCGGCGCTGCGCGTCAGCACCAGGCCGAAGGGGATCGAGCCCAGCAGGTAGCCGAGGGCGAGGGCGCCGATGAGAACGAGCGGGGCCGTTTCGAGCATGGTCGTCACCGCGGATCGGCCATCACGCTAGCAAAGGTCAGCGCGAAATGGCCATGGGTTGCAGCCAGAAATTGCATCCGCCGTCAGGCGGACAGCGAAAAGACCTTCCGTCCCGCGACGAAGGTGGCAGCCACGCGCCCGGTGAGCCGCGCCTCGTCGAAGGGCGAGTTCTTGCACTTAGAGCGCAGCGTGTCGCGGTTGAGGACCCAGGGTTCGTCGATCTCGACGAGGACAAGGTCGGCCGGCTCGCCCACCGCCAGCGACCCGCCGGGCAGGCCAAGCAGCGCCGCGGGCGCGGTCGACAGCGCGCGGAACAGGGCGGGGAGGGAAACGAGGCCCGCATGGACGAGGCGCAGGGCCGCCGGCAGCATCGTCTCGACGCCGACGGCGCCGGGATGGGCCTCGGCGAAGGGCAGGCGCTTGGTCTCGACGTCCTGCGGATCGTGGTCGGAGACGATGCAGTCGATGGTGCCGTCGGCCACCGCATCGGCCAGCGCCAGGCGATCATCCTCGGTGCGCAGCGGCGGCGACATCTTGCAGAAGGTGCGATAGCTGCCGATGTCGTTCTCGTTGAGCGTCAGGTGGTTGATCGTCACCGAGGCGGTCACCGGCAGGCCTTCCGTCTTCGCCCGGGCTATGATGGCGAGGCTGTCGCGGCAGGTGATGGAGGCAGCGTGGTAGCGGGCGCCGGTGAGCTTCACCAGGCGCATGTCGCGCTCGAGCATGATGGTCTCGGCCTCGACCGGGATGCCGCCGAGCCCGAGGCGGGAGGAGAACTCGCCCTCGTTCATCACGCCTTCGCCGACCAGGGCCGGATCCTCGGTGTGATGGACGATGAGCGCGTCGAAATCGCGCGCATAGGTCATGGCGCGGCGCATGACGAGCGCGTCGGTGACCGAGCGGGCGCCGTCGGTGAAGGCGACCGCGCCGGCCTCCTGCAAGAGGCCGAACTCGGTCATCTCGCGCCCGGCGAGCTTCTTGGTGATCGCCGCCATGGGATGGACGTGGACGATGCCGGTGTCGCGGGCGCGGCGCAGCAGGAAGTCGACGATGGCGGGATCGTCCATGACCGGATCGGTCGCCGGCTGGCAGACGATGGTGGTGACGCCGCCCGCCGCAGCCGCAGCGGTGCCGGAGGCGATGGTCTCGCGATACTCGTAGCCGGGCTCGCCGACGAAGCAGCGCATGTCGACGAGGCCTGGGGCCAGCACCTTGCCGCCGCAGGCGAGGACCTCGACGTCCGGGCCGACGCTGGCAGCGGTCAGGTGGGGGCCGGTGTCGGCGATGACCCCGTCGCGGATCAGCAGCCCGCCGCGGGTCTCGGTGCCGGCGGCCGGATCGACGAGCAGGGCGTCGGCGAGGAGGAGGGGGCGCGAACTCGTGGTCATGGCGGCCCTCACGCGTGCGGCAGGTTGCGGGCGAGCGCCTCGAGCACCGCCATGCGCACGGCGACGCCCATCTCGACCTGCTCGCGGATGAGCGACTGGGCGCCGTCCGCCACCGCCGTCGAGATCTCGACGCCGCGGTTCATCGGGCCGGGATGCATCACCAGCGCGTCAGGCTTGGCGTAGCGCAGCTTGGCCTCGTCGAGCCCGTAATAATGGAAGTACTCCTGCACCGAGGGCACGAAGGAGCCGTTCATGCGCTCGCGCTGGAGGCGCAGCATCATGACGATATCAACGTCCTTGAGGCCTTCCTTCATGTCGCGGAAGACCTCGACGCCGAGGCGCTCGGCAGCGGCGGGCAGCAGCGTCGAGGGGCCGATGGCGCGCACCCGTGCCTGCATCTGGTTGAGCAGGATGATGTTCGACCGGGCGACGCGCGAATGCAGGATGTCGCCACAGATGGCGACCGTCAGGCGCTCGATGCGGCCCTTGTTGCGGCGGATGGTCAGCGCGTCGAGCAAAGCCTGGGTCGGGTGCTCATGGGTGCCGTCGCCGGCATTGACGACCGAGCAGTCGACCTTCTTCGACAGGAGCTCGACCGCGCCGGAGGCGGCATGGCGCATCACCAGGATATCCGGGTGCATGGCGTTGAGGGTCAGCGCCGTGTCGATCAGCGTCTCGCCCTTCTTGATGGAGGACTGGGCGACCGACATGTTCATGACGTCGGCGCCGAGGCGCTTGCCGGCGAGCTCGAACGAGGACTGGGTCCGTGTCGAGGCCTCGAAGAAGAGGTTGATCTGGGTGCGGCCGCGAAGGCTGGTGCGCTTCTTCTCGATCTGCCGGTTGAGGGTGACGAATTCCTCGGCGAGATCGAGAAGGCCGGTGATTTCCTGGGGGGAAAGCCCCTCGATCCCGAGCAGGTGCCGGCGCTTCAGCACGAAGGACGAAGGGTCTTGCGTCATAAGCCCCGGGCTTTAAGCGGAGTCGGACGACCCCGCAAGCGCCGCGTCACTCCGCAGCGTCCTGTTTCCCCAGGCGCTTGTCGAGATAGTTGCCGACGACCTCCATCAGCGGGTCGATGGCGTTCTCGAAGAAGTGGTTCGCACCGGGCACGACCTGCTGCTCGATGACGATGCCCTTCTGGGTCTTCAGCTTCTCGACCAGGCCCTGGACCGAGGTCAGCGGCACCACCGCGTCCTTGTCGCCATGGACGATGAGACCGGAGGAGGGGCAGGGGGCGAGGAACGAGAAGTCGTAGAGGTTGGCGGGCGGGGCGATGGAGATGAAGCCCTCGACCTCGGGACGGCGCATGAGAAGCTGCATGCCGATCCAGGCGCCGAAAGAGAAGCCGGCGATCCAGCAGGTGCGCGCTTCCGGATTGATGGCCTGGGCATAGTCGAGCGCCGCGGCGGCATCGGAGAGTTCGCCCACGCCATGGTCGAACGCGCCCTGGCTGCGGCCGACGCCGCGGAAATTGAAGCGCAGCACCGAGAAGCCACGGTTCACGAACTGATAGTAGCAGTTGTAGACGATCTGGTTGTTCATCGTCCCGCCGAACTGCGGGTGCGGATGAAGCACGATGCCAATGGGGGCGGAACGGACCTTGGCGGGATGATATCGACCCTCGATCCGGCCTGCCGGACCGTTGAAGATAACTTCAGGCATCGGAAATCCTCGTCATGGCCCCCTTCACGACATCAAACTTGACGGTAAAAAGTCACTTTGATGATGGTCCCGTCCTTGACAGGGCGGCGAGGCGGCTCTAGATTTTAGAATTATTCTAAACGTGCTTGCCGGCTCCGCAGCGGGACGGCGAAAGCGACGTCGGGCCGCGCCTATAGCACGAACCCGGCTTGCGATGCCAAGACTTTCCGACAGGGCCAATTTCCCCGATGACCCGCGTCTACCTCGACCATAATGCCACGACGCCGCTTCGTCCGGAAGCGCGCACGGCTATGGTCGCGGCCATGACGGCGGGGGGCAATGCCTCGGCGGTCCATGCCGAGGGGCGGGCCGCCCGGCGCCTGATCGAGGAGGCGCGGCAGTCGGTCGCGGCCCTCGTCGGCGCCGACCCGCGCTGCGTCACCTTCACCTCCGGCGGCAGCGAGGCAGCGGCGACGGTGCTGTCTCCTGACTTGTCCGGCGTTACTGCCAAGGGGCCCTTCGCGCGCCTCATCGTCTCGGCCATTGAACATTCCTGCGTGCTGGCCGGTGGCCGCTTCGCGCCCGAGTCGGTGACGGTGTGCCCAGTGACCGAAGCGGGTGTCGCCGACCTCGCCCGGCTCGGTGCGCTTCTCGCCGAGGGCGGTCCGGCGCTTGTCGCGCTGATGGCGGCCAACAACGAGACCGGCGTCATCCAGCCCCTGGCCGAGGTTGCCGCGCTCTGTCGCGCCCATGGCGCGGCGCTGGTGGTTGATGCGGTCCAGGCTCTCGGCAAGATCCCGCTGTCGATGGCGGACATCGGCTGCGACGCCCTCTTCGTCTCCGCCCACAAGATCGGTGGCCCCGCGGGTGTCGGCGCCATCGTCACGGCGTCCGAAGCCGTCGCGTTTGCGCCACTGGTGCGGGGAGGCGGCCAGGAGGGCCGGCGGCGCGCCGGCACCGAGAACCTCGCCGGAATCGCCGGCTTCGGTGCGGCGGCACGGGCGGTTGCAACGGAAGCCGGGGAGGGCGCCCGCCTTGGCGCCCTGCGCGACCGTCTGGAGGCCGGCCTTGCCGCTGTTGTTGCCGACATCCGCGTGATCGGCGCGGGCGCTGACCGCCTGCCGAACACCAGCCTCACCCTTCATCCCGGCCGCGAGGGAGAAACGCTGACCATCGCGCTCGACCTTGCCGGCATCGCCGTGTCCACCGGTTCGGCCTGTTCCTCCGGCAAGGTGGCGCCCAGCCACGTGCTGGCAGCGATGGGCATTTCGCCGCGCGAGGCCCGTTCGGCCTTGCGCATCAGCCTCGGCTGGACCACGACACCGGCCGACATCGACCGTTTTCTTGCGGCCTATGCCGCCCATGTGAAGACCGGGGCGGCGCGCGCCGCCTGACCCCAACCAACCTGCGGCCCTTGAAGCCGCGAGGACAAGGAGAAGAGGATGCCTGCGGTTCAGGAGACCGTCGATCAGGTCAAAGCGATCGACGTCGACCAGTACAAGTACGGCTTCAGCACCGACATCGAGATGGAGCTGGCGCCCAAGGGGCTGTCCGAGGACATCGTCCGCTACATCTCGGCGCGCAAGAACGAGCCGGCCTGGATGCTGGAATGGCGCCTCGACGCCTATCGGCGCTGGCTGACCATGCGCGAGCCCGACTGGGCGCGGGTCGACTATCCGCAGATCGACTTCCAGGACATGTATTATTACGCCGCGCCGAAATCGAACCCGGCGCCGAACTCGCTCGACGAGATCGATCCGGCGATCCTGGAGACCTACAAGAAGCTCGGCATCCCCCTGCGCGAGCAGGAGATTCTGGCGGGCATCGCCCCGGAGAAGCGGATCGCCGTCGACGCCGTCTTCGATTCCGTGTCGGTGGTGACCACCTTCAAGGAGGAGCTGCGCAAGTCGGGCGTCATCTTCTGCTCGATCTCCGAGGCCCTGCACGAGCACCCGGATCTGGTGAAGCAGTATATCGGCTCGGTCGTCCCGACCACCGACAACTACTACGCCACGCTCAATTCGGCCGTCTTCTCGGATGGCTCGTTCGTCTACATCCCGCCGGGCGTGCGCTGCCCGATGGAGCTGTCGACCTATTTCCGCATCAACGAGCAGAAGACCGGCCAGTTCGAGCGCACGCTGATCATCGCCGACAAGGGCTCCTATGTGAGCTACCTCGAAGGCTGCACCGCGCCGATGCGCGACGAGAACCAGCTCCACGCTGCCGTGGTCGAGCTCGTCGCCCTCGACGACGCGGAGATCAAGTACTCGACCGTCCAGAACTGGTACCCCGGCGATTCCGAGGGCAAGGGCGGCATCTACAACTTCGTCACCAAGCGCGGCGACTGCCGCGGCGCCCGCTCGAAAATCTCCTGGACGCAGGTCGAGACCGGCTCGGCCATCACCTGGAAATATCCGAGCTGCATTCTGCGCGGCGACGAGAGCCAGGGCGAGTTCTACTCGATCGCCGTGTCGAACGGGGCCCAGCAGGTCGATTCCGGCACCAAGATGATCCATCTGGGCAAGAACACCCGGTCGCGCATCATCTCGAAGGGCATCTCGGCCGGCCGTTCGCAGAACACCTATCGCGGCCTCGTCTCGGCCCATCGCCGGGCGACCAACGCCAAGAACTTCACCAACTGCGACTCGCTGCTCATCGGCGACAAGTGCGGCGCGCACACCGTGCCCTATATCGAGAGCAAGACGGCCTCGGCGGTCTTCGAGCACGAGGCCACCACCTCGAAGGTCTCCGAGGACCAGATGTTCTACTGCATGCAGCGCGGGCTGACGCAGGAAGAGGCCATCGCCCTCATCGTCAACGGCTTCGTCAAGGACGTCCTCCAGCAGCTCCCGATGGAGTTCATGGTGGAGGCCCAGAAGCTCATTGCCATTTCGCTGGAAGGCTCGGTCGGCTGATCCGCCGGCCGCCCCCATCCCCATTCCGCCGCGCCCGGCGCGGCCCCTGACCTTTAGGACCACACGTCATGTCGCTGCTCGAGATCAAGAACCTCACCGCCAAGCTCGCCGACGAGGACAAGCAGATCCTCAATGGCCTGAACCTCACCATCGAGAAGGGCCAGGTCGCCGCCATCATGGGCCCGAACGGCTCGGGCAAGTCGACGCTGTCCTATGTCCTCGCCGGGCGCGAGGACTATGAGGTGACCGGCGGCGAGGCGCTGCTGGACGGCGAGAACATCCTGGAGCTGGCCGCCGACGAGCGCGCCGCCAAGGGCCTGTTCCTGGCCTTCCAGTATCCGATCGAGATCCCCGGCGTCGGCCAGATGACCTTCCTCAAGGCCGCCATCAACGCCCAGCGCAAGAAGAACGGCCTCGATGAGATCTCCACGCCGGAGTTCATCAAGCTGGTCAACGGCAAGGCCAAGGAGCTCGGCATCTCGCCGGACATGCTGAAGCGCTCGGTCAATGTCGGCTTCTCGGGCGGCGAGAAGAAGCGCAACGAGATCCTGCAGATGGCGCTGCTCCAGCCGAAGGTCGCCATCCTCGACGAGACCGATTCCGGCCTCGACATCGACGCGCTGAAGATCGTCGCCGACGGCGTCAACGCCATGCGCTCGCCCGACCGCTCCTTCGTGGTCATCACGCACTACCAGCGCCTGCTCGACTACATCAAGCCGGACGTGGTCCATGTCCTCTCGGGCGGTCGTATCATCACCACCGGTGGCCCGGAGCTCGCCCTTGAGCTCGAGGCCAAGGGCTATGCCGACATCGTCGGCAAGGCCGCGTGAGGCCGACATGAACGCCGTGACCCCTATCCGAACCCCGGCCGAACAGGCGCTGATCGGCGCGTTCGGCGCCCTGCGCGACGCCGGCCCCGCCGCTGCCGCGCTGGAGAGCCTGCGCATCGACGGTTTCGCCCGTTTCGAGGCGACCGGCCTGCCGCATCGCCGCGTCGAGGCCTGGAAGTACACTGACCTGCGCACGATGATGCGCGAGGCGAAGCCGCTCGCAGGCGCCCCTGACGCCTCGGCGCTGCTCGCCGCGAAGGTCGCCGTTGGCCGCCTGCCGCGCGTCGGCGGCAGCCGGATCGTCCTCGTCGACGGCCATTACGCCCCCGACCTCGCCGATGGCGGCCCGCTCCCCGAGGGCGTCACCGTCTCCGGCCTTGCCGAGGCCCTGGTCCGCCGGTCCGAGCTGCAGACGCTGCTCGCCGGCCAGCCGGCGACGCGCGAGAACACCGCCTTCGCGCTCAACAACGCCTTCCTCACCGACGGTCTCCTCATCGAGATCGCGCCGGGCACCACGGTCGGCCATGCGCTGGATCTGGTCTTCCTGACCTCGGATGGCGCGGCGAAGCTGACCAATGCCCGCGTCGTGGTGATCGTCGGCGCCGGCGCCACGGCCGGCCTCGTCGAGACTCATGTCGGCCCTGCCGGCACCGAGTACCAGAAGAACGTGGTCGTCCAGGCGATCATCCGCGACGGTGCGCGGCTGGAGCATGGCCGCCGCCAGCTCGAGGGCGCGGACGCGCTGCACCTCTCGACCCTTGAAGCCGACATCGGCGCCGAGGCGCATTTCGACACGCTGACCCTGACCTCGGGCGCCTCCGTCGCGCGCAACCAGCTCTTCGTGCGCTTCTCCGGCGAACATGCCCGCGCCACACTGCGCGGCGTGACGCTGCTCAAGGGGCGCCAGCATGCCGACACGACGCTGGTCATGGACCATGCCGTGCCGAACTGCGAGAGCCGCGAGACCTTCAAGCACGTGCTCGACGGCGAGGCCCATGGCGTGTTCCAGGGCAAGATCATCGTCCAGCCCATCGCGCAGAAGACCGATGGCCGGATGATGAGCCAGACCATCATGCTGGCCGAGGGGCCGGCCATGGACAACAAGCCGGAGCTGGAGATCTTCGCCGACGACGTGGCCTGCGCCCATGGCTGCACCTGCGGCCGGCTCGACGAGGACCTGATGTTCTACCTGAACGCCCGCGGCATTCCCGCCAAGGAAGCCGAGGCGCTGCTGGTCGAGGCCTTCGCCCGCGAGGCGATCGAGGATTTCGGCGACGAGGGTCTCGGCGAGGCGGTGGAGGAGCTGCGCGCGGCCCTCTTCGCCTCGGTCACCGACTGGATGCTGGCGAGGACCTGACGCATGAGCCCGGACATGAGCCCCGCTGGTACCCACCCGGCTGTCGCCGGCGGCGGCTATGACGTTGACGTTATCCGCAAGGACTTCCCGGCGCTGAGCCTGAAGCCCTACGGCAAGGACCTCGTCTTCCTCGACAATGCCGCCTCGGCCCAGAAGCCGCGGCAGGTGATCGACCGGATCACCCGGGCCTATGAGAGCGAATACGCCAACGTCCATCGCGGGCTGCATTACCTCGCCAATGCCGCCACCGAGGCCTATGAGGCGGCGCGCGAGAGCGTGCGCGCCTTCCTCAACGCCCCTTCGGTCGATCAGATCATCTTCACCCGCAATGCCTCGGAGGCGATCAACCTCGCGGCAGCCTCCTTCGGCGGACTGGTGATCGGGGAGGGCGACGAGATCGTGCTCTCGATCATGGAGCACCACTCCAACATCGTGCCCTGGCATTTCCATCGGGAGCGGCGCGGGGCGAAGCTCGTCTGGGCGCCGATCGACGAGGACGGCAATTTCCTCATCGAGGAGTTCGAGAAGCTGCTCGGGCCGCGCGTGAAGATGGTGGCGCTGACCCACATGTCCAACGCCCTCGGCACCGTCGTGCCGATCAAGGAATGCATCCGCCTGGCCCATGCCCGCGGCATTCCGGTGCTGGTCGACGGCTCGCAGGCCGCCGTCCACATGGACGTGGACGTCCAGGACATCGACGCGGACTTCTATGTCTTCACCGGCCACAAGGTCTACGGGCCGACCGGCATCGGCGTGCTCTATGGCAAGCGCGAGCATCTCGAGCGCATGCCGCCCTATAATGGCGGCGGCGAGATGATCTCGGTCGTCACCACCGAGGGCGTCACCTACAACGATCCGCCGCACCGTTTCGAGGCGGGCACCCCCGCCATCGTCCAGGCCATCGGCCTCGGCGCGGCGCTGGACTACATGCAGTCCATCGGGCGCCCGGCGATCCGCGCGCATGAGGACAGCCTCGTCCGCTACGCGCATGAGCGGCTCGGCGCCATCAACTCGCTCAAGATCTTCGGCCATGCGCGGGACAAGGGCGCCATCGTCTCCTTCGAGATGAAGGGAGCCCATGCCCATGACGTCGCCACGGTCGTCGACCGCTATGGGGTGGCGGTGCGCGCCGGGACCCATTGCGCCCAGCCGCTTCTCCAGCGATATGGTGTGACCTCCACCTGTCGTGCCTCCTTCGGCCTCTACAACACCACCGAAGAGGTCGACCGCCTTGCGGAAGCCCTTCTCAAGGCCCAATCTCTGTTCGGGTGAGGCGGTTCCGCCTCGCCCCCGATGCCACGGACCTTGAACCCGATGGACGAGAGCCAGCCCCTCAACACCACCGTCGGTGGCGACACTGCCGCCATCCCGCCGGAGGAACTGGACCGCCTGACCGACGACATCGTCGCGGCCATGAAGTCGGTCTATGACCCCGAGATCCCGTCCGACATCTACGAGCTCGGACTGATCTACCGCGTCGACATCGACGATTCCCGCAAGGTCGCGATCGACATGACGCTGACCTCGCCGTCCTGCCCCTCGGCTGCCGAACTGCCGGGCATGGTGGAGAATGCGGTGGCGAGCGTGCCGGGCATTTCGGAGGTGAAGGTCACTCTTACCTTCGACCCGCCCTGGGACCAGAGCCGCATGTCGGACGAGGCCCGTGTCGCCCTCAACATGTGGTGACGGGCCGCGGTGTGACGGGGCTTTAACCCGTTCGTCGCAGTCTCTATATCTGTAAGCGATGCTTTGAACGCCGGACCTTGAATCCGCGCGGTTTCGGAGATGCAGATGCCGAAGATGCAGGCCATGCGGCTCACTGAAGCCGCCGCCGACCGGGTGAGGGATCTTGTCCTCGCGTCCGGCAAGGACAGTGCGGGTCTCCGCGTCGGGGTCACCAAGGGTGGCTGTGCCGGCATGGAGTACACGATGGAATTCGTCGACGAGCCCGGAAAGTTCGACGAGATCGTCGAGGATCGCGGCGTGCGCGTCTTCATCGATGCCAAGGCGGTGCTCTATCTCCTCGGCACCGAGATGGACTACGTCACCGACAAGCTGTCCGCGCGCTTCGTCTTCAACAATCCGAACCAGACCTCGGCCTGCGGCTGCGGCGAATCCATCGCGCTGACCCCGGCGCGTCCCGAGGCGCTGGGCACGGCCTGAGATGAGCGCCTTCGACCCGGATTACCTGGTCGATCTCTTCGCTCCCTTTGCCCGCGTCACCCTGAGGCGGATGTTTTCCGGCCACGGCATCTATCGCGACGGCGTGGTCTTTGCGCTGGCCATCCGCGACGGCCTGTACCTGAAATCGGATGCCACCAGCGCGCCGCTCTTCGACGCGGCCGGCGCCAAGCCCTTCACCTACGCGACCAAGCGCGGCGAGACGACGGTCAGCAGCTACCGGCGCATGCCGGAGGCCTGTTTCGACGACGAGGATGAGCTGCGCCACTGGGCGGGCATCGCCTTCGCCGCGGCGCTGCGGAGCGAGGCCAGGCCGAAACCGGCGCGACGCCGGAAGGCGCTCACGCCACCTTGAGTTCGGCTTCCGGATCGGTCTCGCAGACGACGCGATTGCGGCCGTTGCGCTTGGCCGCATAAAGGCAGCGATCGGCGCGGTCGTAGAGGCTCGCCACCGTGTCGCCGGGCCGGAAGGTCGCGACCCCCAGCGAGATGGTGATGCGGCCGAGATTCTCGTTGGTGGAGCGCTTGATGAGCTCCTTGGTCATGACGGCCCGGCGGATATGCTCGGCGACCGTGACGGCGGCGCGCAGCGTCGTGTCGGGGAGGATGATGGCGAATTCCTCGCCGCCATAGCGGCAGGCGAGATCCTGGCCCTTGACGTTCTGCTTCACCGACAGCGCGACGAGACGCAGCACCTGGTCGCCGGTGAGGTGGCCGAACGTGTCGTTGAACTTCTTGAAATGGTCGATGTCGCTGACCAGCAGGCTCAGCGGCGTCTCGGCCTTGTTGGCGAGGGCCACTGCCTTGGCGATCGACTGGTCGTAGTACTTGCGATTGCCGAGCGAGGTGAGGGGATCGGTCAGCGATTCCGTCCGCACCGCGTCGAGGTTCTCCTGCAGCAGCTTGATCTCGCTGCGGGAGGCCTTGAGGCGCTGCTCCAGCGCCTTGTTGTTCGCCTCGATCTCGCGGGTCGAGCGGACGAGGTTCTCGATAATGGTCCTGACGCCTTCCGGCGAGCCCATGGAGGCAAGGCGCGCCGAGGCGCCGGCGAGATCGTTGCCATAGGCGTTGGCCTGGCCGGCAGCTGAGTCGATCATCGTCATGACGTGCTCGATCTCATCGAGCACGCGGCCACCGACCACGTCGATCTTCTCGCCCATCCGCGCCTGCGAGAGATAGTTCTCGAAGATTGAGTCGAGGTGGTCCTGGGAGATGCTGCCGTTCTGGGACAGGACGGCGTTCACCGCATCCGAGAGTTCGGTGTGATAGCCCGAGGCGTAGCAGTACCAGACCTCGTAGTTCCGCGGGACCGCGGCCAAACCGCGTCCCTTGATCTGCGAGAAGGCAAGATCGCCGAAGGCGTAACTGCGTTCGATGTCGTCGCGATTGTCCATCAGGCTGCCGATCCTGGGCGTGGCCAGCGCGGCCGGTGAAGGCCGCGCGTGTCAGTCGTCCGGAGGCTAGACCGTTAATGCTTTATGGCACGTAAAAATTCTACCTTACGCAGCGTCATTTCGCGCGATAGGTGACGGGCCGCAGCAGGAATTGCGGGAGGTGGGACATATCCGCCTCCTCGTGAGCCGGGGGGCGGCCAGCCGGGCGTTCGGAGCCGCGCGCGCGGGGCGCTTCGGCCGAACGGGCAGGGCGCTCGACGCGCGGCGCGGGCTCGCGCGATTCGCGGATCTCGCGCGGCTCGCGTGCTTCACGGGGCTCGCGTGCCTCGCGCGGCTCGCGGGCCTCGCGCGGCTCGGAACGGTCACCGCGGCCCTTCCGGCCGCCGCGCTCCTCGCCACCACGGCCACCGCGGCCCGACCGCTCGCCACGACCGCCGCCGGCGCGCCGCTCCCGGCGGGCCTCGCTGGCCTCCTCCTCGGTGACCGGGTCGGAGCCCCATTCGATCGACTGGCCGATCAGCTTCTCGATGGCGCTGACGAGCTTGCCGTCCTCGGGCGTCACGATGGTGATGGCGGTGCCGAGGCGTCCGGCGCGGCCGGTGCGGCCGATGCGATGGACATAATCCTCCGCATGGTGCGGCGTGTCGTAGTTGAAGACGTGGCTGACGTCGGGGATATCGAGGCCGCGGGCGGCGACGTCGGAGGCGACGAGAAGCTGGATCCGGCCGTCGCGGAAGGCGGCAAGCGCTGCCGTGCGCGCGCTCTGGTCCATGTCGCCATGCAGGGCGGCGACCGAGAATTCGTGCTTCTGCAGCGACTTGTAGAGGGTCGCCACCTCGCTCTTGCGATTGCAGAAGATGATGGCGTTCTTCAGGTTCTCCGCGCCGCGGACGAGGCTGCGCAGGGTCTCGCGCTTCTCGAAGTCCTTCTTGCCGGACCGCACGAGGCGCTGGGTGATGGTGGTCGCCGTGGAGTTCTGGCGGGCGACCTCGATCTTGATGGGGTTGTGCAGGAACTGCTCGGTGATGCGCTGGATTTCCGGCGGCATGGTCGCCGTGAAGAACAGCGTCTGGCGGGTGAAGGGCACCATCTTGCAGATGCGCTCGATGTCCGGGATGAAGCCCATGTCGAGCATGCGGTCGGCCTCGTCGATGACGAGGAGCTCGACGCCGGTGAGCAGCAGGCGTCCGCGCTCGAAATGGTCGAGCAGGCGGCCGGGGGTGGCGATCAGCACGTCGACGCCGCGGGTGAGCTTGGCGTCCTGGTCACCGAAGGAGACGCCGCCGATGAGCAGGGCGACGCTCAGCTTGTGGTTGACGCCATACTTGACGAAGTTGTCCTCGACCTGGGCGGCGAGCTCGCGCGTCGGCTCCAGGATGAGCGTGCGCGGCATGCGGGCGCGGGCGCGGCCTTCCTCCAGCATGGTCAGCATCGGCAGGGTGAAGGCGGCGGTCTTGCCGGTGCCGGTCTGGGCGATGCCGAGGACATCGCGGCGGGCCAGGACATGGGGGATGGCCTGGGCCTGGATCGGGGTGGGTTCGGTATAGCCGGCCGAGGCCACGGCGGCTTGCACCTTGGCGCTCAGGCCGAGTTCGGAAAAGGGCATGGAAAGGGAGTGTCCTTGTTGGCTGGTGGGGTCTTGCGACTGTGTCTCGAGGCGTTCGGCGCGAAGCGTCTTCGCGCATGACGGCCCCTAGAACCCACGAGGCCGAACGGACGAATGATCGAAGCGGGCGGCGGATTCCTGCCCGGGTCGATGCGCTGCAACATAGTCCCGATTGGCCGATTGTCAACGAAAGGACCCTGTGCCAAACGCATGGCGCGCATGGGATTGGCGGGATTCGGTGCGCATGGTGAAGGATGGGACCATGCCGATTGCTGCCTCGCCTGACGCGCCCCGTGGCCTGCCGCTGGTCTTCGTTCCCGGCCTCAACTGCACCGCCGATCTCTTCGCGCCGCAGATCGCCCATTTCCGCGATGCGCATCCGGTGACGGTCGCCGACCACGCCAGCGACGAGACCATTGCCGAGATCGCCCACCGGCTGCTGGCCAGCGCCCCGCCGAAATTCGCGCTGATCGGCCTGTCGATGGGCGGCTATGTGGCGCTGGAGGTGATGCGCCAGGCGCCGCAGCGCGTGGCCAAGCTCGCCCTTCTCGACACCCGCGCCAGCCAGGATGTCCTCGGCGATACCGAGATCCGCGAGGCCGCCATCAAGATGGCCCAGACCGGCCGTTTCGACGACATCCACAACGTGCTCTGGCCGCGCATCGTCCATATCCGGCGGCTCGGCGACACGGCGCTGGAGGCGATCGTGAGGACCATGTCGGACAAGACCGGGCCCGCCCGCTTCATCCGGCAGCAGAAGGCGATCATGGCGCGGCCGTCCTACGAGGCGAGCCTTAGCGCCATCCGCTGCCCGACGTTGATCCTGGTCGGCGAAGACGATGCGCTCACCCCCCGCTTCATGTCCGAGGACATGGCCGAGGCCATTCGCGGCTCCGAGCTCGTGGTCGTGCCGGATTGCGGCCATCTCTCGACGCTGGAGCGGCCGGAGGCGGTGAATGCCGCGCTGGAGCGCTGGCTCGCGGCGTGACGGGCTCGCCCTAGCGCAGTGCGCCGAAGGTGACCTCGCCCGGCGGGCCGATGGTCAGCAGGTAGCGCCGCGGCTGGCCTGAGCCGAGAACCCGACCGTCGATCTGAACGCGGGATCCGGCGCCGTCCGGTTCGACCCGGTAATCCTCCATGCCGACGCGCCAGTCGAAGACCTCGGGGATTTCTTCCGTTGCGACCGTGCCGGTGCGGCCCGTCGAGGGATCGACCACCGCCAGCCACTGCACATAGAGGCGCTGCGCGCCGTCGGGGGAGGGGGTGCGCAGCAGCACGATCCGCGAGGTGCCCTGCCGCTCGCCGGAGACCCATGGTCCGGTGGCGCGGACGAAGAGCACGTCGGGCGAGAGCGAGGACAGGGCGCGGCCGGCATCCGACTGGGCGAGGGCGGGCGCGGCCAGCGCCGCCAGCACCAGCGCGATGCCTGCGAACCGCCGGCTGACCGGCGCGAGGCACCGCATCAGATGTCCAGCTCCTCGGCGAATTCCGCCCGCTCCTGGATGAAGGCGAAACGCGGCTCGGCCTTCACGCCCATGAGCCGCTCGACGCTGTCGGAGGTCTCCGGGCGCTCCTCGGGCACGACCTGCACCCTGAGAAGGGTGCGGACCTTCTTGTCCATGGTCGTTTCCTTCAACTGCTGCGGCATCATCTCGCCGAGGCCCTTGAAGCGGCCGATCTCGACCTTCTGGTTGCCCTTAAAGGCGCTGCGCAGGAGTTCGTCCTTGTGGGCATCGTCGCGGGCATAGAGCGTCTTGCCGCCCTGGGTCAGGCGATAGAGCGGCGGCACCGCGAGGTAGAGGTGGCCATTGTCGATCAGCCGCGGCATCTGCCGGTAGAAGAAGGTGATGAGCAGGCTGGCGATATGGGCGCCGTCGACGTCGGCATCGGTCATGATGATGACCCGCTCGTAGCGCAGGTCGTCGTCGCGGTAGTGTGTGCCCGTGCCGCAGCCGAGCGCCTGGATCAGGTCGGACAGCTGCTGGTTCTGGGCGAGCTTGTCGCGTCCGGCCGAGGCGACGTTGAGGATCTTGCCGCGCAGCGGCAGCACCGCCTGGGTCTGGCGGTCGCGGGCCTGCTTGGCGGAGCCGCCGGCCGAGTCGCCCTCGACGATGAAGATCTCCGAGCCCGCGGCCGAGGTGTTGGAGCAGTCGGAGAGCTTGCCGGGCAGGCGGAGCTTGCGAACGGCGGTCTTGCGGCTGACGTCCTTCTCGGCGCGGCGGCGCAGGCGCTCCTCGGCCCGCTCCACCACCCATTCCAGCAGCCGGTTGGCCTGGTTGGGGTTGCCGGCGAGCCAGTGGTCGAAGGGATCGCGGATGGCGTTCTCGACGATGCGCGAGGCTTCGGTCGTGGCCAGCTTGTCCTTGGTCTGGCCCTGGAATTCCGGCTCGCGGATGAAGACCGACAGCATGACGCAGCAGCCGGCCAGCACGTCATCGGCGGTGACCTGCGCCGCGCGCTTGTTGCCAGTGCGCTCGGCATGGTCCTTCAGGCCGCGCAGCAGGGCAAAGCGCAGGCCCTGCTCGTGCGTGCCGCCCTCGGGGGTCGGGATCGTGTTGCAGTAGGAGGAGACGAAGCCGTCCTGGTCGCCGACCCAGCCGATTGCCCATTCCACCGATCCGTGGCCCTGCTTGTCGAGCTTGCCGCCGAAAATGTCGGGATGGACGCGCGTCGCGCCCTCCAGCGTCGCGCCGAGATAGTCCTTGAGGCCACCGGGAAAGCGCAGCACGGCCTTTTCCGGCGTGTCCGTGCCCTTCACCAGCTCGGGATCGCAGGACCAGCGGATCTCCACGCCGCCGAAGAGATAGGCCTTGGAGCGCGCCATCTTGAACAGGCGCGCCGGCTTGAACGTGTGGGTCTCCTTGAAGATCTCGGGATCGGGGGAGAACCGCACCTTGGTGCCGCGGCGGTTGTTGATGCGGCCGAGCTCTTCGAGGCCCGTCTGCGGGATGCCGCGCGAGAAGCGCTGGCGGTAGAGCATCTGGCCGCGCGCGACCTCCACCTCCAGCGAGACGGAGAGGGCGTTGACCACCGAGACGCCGACGCCGTGCAGGCCGCCCGAGGTCTCGTAGACCTTGGAGTCGAACTTGCCGCCCGCATGGAGCGTGCACATGATCACTTCGAGGGCCGACTTGCCGGGGAATTTCGGGTGCGGGTCGACGGGGATGCCGCGGCCATTGTCGGTCACGGCGAGCGAGCCGTCGGCAAAGAGCTCGACCTCGATCCAGGTGGCGTGGCCGGCCACCGCCTCGTCCATGGAATTGTCGATCACCTCGGCGAACAGGTGATGCAGGGCCTTCTCGTCGGTGCCGCCAATATACATGCCGGGGCGGCGGCGCACCGGCTCGAGGCCCTCGAGGACCTCGATGTCGGAGGCGGAATAGCCCTGTTCGCCGGGCGTGCCGGCGGCCTTCTGGCGCGCGGGTTCGGGACGGGCGCGCGGAGCGGCCGCCTTGGGCGGCGTCTCGGCGGGGGCCTTCGGTCCTCCGAACAGGTCGCTGGAATTGTCCATCGTGGTGGAATCTCCCGGGCCGCCGGGCGGCCGCGAATCAGTTTCGCCATCATGGCACAGGGCGCGATGGACGCGAACGGAACGGAAACGCCGACAGGGGTCTATGCCTGCCGTCCCGGAAATGCCATGCCGTCATGCAGGTAGGCCCTGCAGGGACCGGAACGGCATTGATCTCATCGCGTTCCTCGTCCGTACAGGCAAGCCATGACAGGAACAAGCAGCGTGAACATGTCCCGATCGGTCGCCGGCACCGTGGCCGTCTACGGAGCCTTCCTGGTGCTCTGCTTCGCCGTGGCGGCCACCGGCGGCATCGCCAATTCCTACGGCCTGTCCGGCTGGTACCCGACCCTGGTCAAGCCGTCGTTCAATCCGCCGAACTGGCTCTTCGGGCCGGTCTGGACGGTGCTCTACATCATGATCGCGGTGTCCGGCGCCCGGCTCGTCCTGTCCCCTGCCGAGGACAAGGAGCCAGCCATCGCGCTCTACGGCGTTCAACTCGCGCTCAACGCGGCGTGGTCCTGGGTGTTCTTCTACGGCCAGGCGATGGGCGCCGCGGCGATCGTCATCGTCGCCATGTGGCTCGCCATCCTCGGCAACATCGTCTTCGCCTGGAGCAAGGATCGCGTGGCGTCCCTGCTGCTGATCCCCTATCTTGCCTGGGTGAGTTTCGCGACGGTGCTGAACATCGCCATCTGGCGCCTCAACAGCTGACGGAAGGGCCATCCATGCCGATCAACCTGCTCGTGCCCGTCGCCGTCGGGGCGGTCGCCATCGTCCTCGTCATGGGCCTCATCAACATGATGCGCGGCGGCAGCCCCAACACATCCCAGAAGCTGATGCGCTGGCGCGTCGGGCTGCAATTCGTGGCCATTGTCGTGATCGTGATCGCCATCTATGTGAAGGCCAATGGCGGCTGACCGCCGTCGGAACAGCGATCCATGGTCAAGCTCAACAAGATCTACACCAAGACCGGCGA
This sequence comes from Phreatobacter oligotrophus, assembly GCF_003046185.1. Classification (NCBI taxonomy): domain Bacteria; kingdom Pseudomonadati; phylum Pseudomonadota; class Alphaproteobacteria; order Hyphomicrobiales; family Phreatobacteraceae; genus Phreatobacter; species Phreatobacter oligotrophus. Next base: position 363,432 of record NZ_PZZL01000004.1, on the reverse strand, counting down.
CGACGGCACGACGGGCCTCGCGGCCGGCCCGCGGCGCCTGAAGTCGGACCTGCGGGTCGAGGCCTATGGCTGCATCGACGAGGCCAATTCCGCCATCGGGATTGCCCGTCTGCACACGGCCACCGACCCGGTCGTGGACGCCATGCTCATGCGCATCCAGAACGACATGTTCGACCTCGGTGCGGACCTCGCCACGCCCGATCTCGGCGAGGACCTGGGCTATGAGCCGCTGCGCATCGTCGAGGCGCAGGTGAAGCGCATCGAGGCCGAGATCGACCAGCTTAATGCCGAGCTCGATCCGCTGAAGAGCTTCATCCTGCCCGGCGGCAGCCCGGCCTCGGCCTATCTGCACCTCGCCCGCACCATGGCCCGGCGCGCCGAGCGCATCATGGTCGACCTCGTCCGCCGCCCGGGCGAGGAGGTGTCACGGCCGGCGCTGGAATATGTGAACCGCCTGTCGGACTTCCTCTTCGTCGCCGCCCGCTATCTCAACAACAAGGGCAAGGCGGATGTCCTGTGGGTGCCGGGCAAGAACCGGTAGAGCCCCCATGTCTTGACAGCGTCATGCGCCGATAGCATTTAGCTGCGCATGTTCAGCACCGTGACCACCCGCCGACGCCGTATCCTCATCCAGCGATGAGCGCGTGCGGCCGTGTGGCTTGCTGATCGACCCGATCGCCGCGCTCCCAGCGCGGCTTTTTTGTATCCGACATCCTGACCCGACTTCTCGCACCCTGCGGAGACTGCCATGGCGACCAAGGCCAAAATCGCGATCCTCGGCGCGTCCGGTTACACCGGCGCCGACGCCGTCCGCCTCGCCGCGCGCCATCCGCATGTCGAGATCACCGCGCTGACCGCCAACACCCATGCCGGCAAGTCCATGGCCGACGTCTTCCCGCATTTCTTCATGCTGGACCTGCCGAAGCTAGTGACCTGGGAGAGCGTCGACTGGAGCGGCCTCGATGCGGTGTTCTGCGGCTTGCCGCACGGCACGACGCAGGAGATCACCGCAGCGGTGCTGAAGGCCAATCCCAAGATCAAGATCCTCGACATGTCCGCCGATTTCCGGCTGCGCGACGGGGCGACCTATGCCGAGTGGTATGGCCACGAGCATCAGGCGCCGGAGCTGCAGAAGGAGGCGGTCTACGGCCTCACCGAGCTCTACCGCGACGACATCACCAAGGCGCGGCTCGTGGCCTGCCCGGGCTGCTACCCGACCGCGACCCTGCTCGCGCTGGTGCCGGTGGCCAAGGCCGGCCTCATCCACGCCGATGACATCATCGTCGATGCCAAGTCGGGCGTGACGGGGGCCGGGCGCGGGCTCAAGCAGAACACGCTGTTCTCGGAGGCCGGGGAGGGGCTGTCGCCCTATTCCATCGGCAAGCATCGCCACGCTCCGGAGATCGAGCAGGAGATCGGCGTCGCCGTCGGGGGCAAGGTCACCATCAACTTCACGCCCCACCTCATCCCGATGGCGCGCGGCGAGCTCTGCACCTCCTATGTGAAGCTGAACGGCGCCACCGCCGATGACCTGCGCCAGGCGCTCGCCGATGCCTACAAGGACGAGCCCTTCGTCCATGTGGCGCCGAAGGGCGTGGTGCCGCAGACGCAGAATGTCCGCGGCTCGAACTATGTGCAGATCGGCGTCTTCCCCGACCGCATTCCCGGCAGGGCCATCATCATCTCGACGCTGGACAACCTGGTGAAGGGCTCCGCTGGCCAGGCGCTGCAGAACATGAACCTCGTCCTCGGCTTCCCCGAGACGATGGGGCTCGAGCAGATCGCGCTGTTCCCGTAAGCGACGTGGGCCGGCGGCAAGGCCGGCCCACCACCGTCAGGGCATCATCAGCCGGGCGAACTTGGCGCGCTGGACGTCGTTCCAGGGCGTCGAGCGCCCGGTCGTCTTGTCCACCTGCGCGGTGGTCGAGGAGCCGGAGACGTGGCGCACGCCGTCGACGAAGACCGCCTGGTCGAAGGTGAGCGACGACGCACCAACGCGGCGGATGCCGGAAACGATCTGCACCGAGCCGGGATAGAGGATCTCCCGGTGGAACTCGATCTCCACATGCACCAGCGAGATGCCGCGCCCTTCCGCGGTCAGCCGGATGCCCTCGCGATCGAAGAACTCGGTGCGGCCGATCTCCAGATAGGTGCCGATCACCGCGTTGTTGACGTGGTTGTTGGGGTCGAGGTCGCCGTAGCGGACGGGATGCACGGTGAGGAAGGGGTAGGAGGCGAGCGGGGCGCGCTCGTCGACGGGAATACGCACTGTCAGTCCTTCACTTTCACATAGCGCCCGGGCGCGTCCTCGATGGGCGGATGGGCATTGGAGCCGGGGCGGCGGGCGGGGACCTCCTCGCCGTCATGGCTGCGGATCCATTCGCGCCAGTGCGGCCACCAGGAGCCGGGGTGCTCCTCGGCCTTGGCCACCCAGTCCTCGAAGGCGCCCTCGGGGCGGCCGCCTGTCCAGAACTGATATTTCTTCTTCTCTGGCGGATTAACGACGCCCGCAATGTGGCCCGACCCCGCCATGACATAATCGACCGGACCCCCGAAGCTCTGCGAGCCGAGGAAGACCGAGCGGGCGGGCGCGATGTGGTCCTCGCGCGCGGCGAGATTGTAGACCGGCACGGTCACCTTCTTGAGGTCCAGCGTCTCGCCGGCGACCACCATGCGGCCCTGGCTGAGGTCGTTCTGCAGGTAGCAGTGGCGCAGGTAGAAGGAATGGTTCGCCGCCGGCATGCGCGGGGAATCGGCGTTCCAGTAGAGCAGGTCGAAGGGCATCGGCTGCTTGCCCTTCATGTAGTTGTTGACGAAATAGCTCCAGATCAGGTCGTTCGAGCGCAGCATGTTGAAGGCGTTGGCCATCTGCTTGCCCTCAAGATAGCCGGTCTGGGCCATGCGCTTCTCAAGCGTCTGGATCTGCTCCTCGTCGACGAAGACCTTGAGGTCGCCGGCATAGGTGAAGTCGACCTGGGTGGTGAAGAAGGTCGCGGTCTCCACGAGGTCGATGTCGCGCGCCGCCATGTAGGCGAGGGCGACGGCGAGCAGCGTGCCACCGACGCAGTAGCCGATGGCGTGGACCTTCTCCTCGCCGGTGATCTCGCCGGCGACGCGGAAGGCGGCGAGCGGGCCCTCCAGCATGTAGTCGTCGAAGCTCTTGTGGGCGTGGCGCTGGTCCGGATTGACCCAGGAGACCACGAAGACCGTGAGGCCTTGCGACACCGCCCAGCGGATGAAGCTTTTCTCCTGGGTGAGGTCGAGGATGTAGAACTTGTTGATCCAGGGCGGCACGATGACCAGCGGGATCTTGCCGACGCTCGGCGTGGTCGGCTCGTACTGGATCAGCTGGATCAGGTCGTTCTCGAAGACCACCTTGCCGGGCGTCATGGCGAGGTTGACGCCCAGCGCAAACTGGCTGTCGTCGGACTGGCGGATCTTCAGGTCGCCGCCGCCGCGCTCGATATCCTCGGCGAACATCTTCATGCCGCGCACCAGGTTCTCGGCATTGGACGAGATCGTCTCGCGCAGCAGTTCGGGATTGGTGACGACGAAGTTGGAGGGCGACAGCGCGTTGGCGATCTGCTTGGCGTAGAAGGCCGCCTTGTGCTTGAGGTGCTCGTCGAGCTCGGCCTCGTTGACGAACTTGTCGGCGAGGCTGGTCGTGACGAGGTAGAACTGCTTCAGGAAGTCGAAGAACGGGTTCTTCTCCCATTGCGGGTCCTTGAACCGGGCGTCCCGCGGGTCGGGCTTCACCGCGGGCTCCACCGGCTCGCCAGCCATGGCCTTCAGCGACTTCGACCAGAGGTCCATGTAGCGGGTGACGATCTCGGTCTGCGCGGCGACGGCGCGGGACGGGTCCTTGAGCCAGAATTCCGCGACATGGCCGAGGGTCTTGGTGACCTCGGCGACCCCCTCGGGCGAATCCGTCGGGTGCTCTCCGGTTTCGCGCGGCTTGAGATAGGCGGCCAGGGCCTTGCCGCCGAGCTCCACCATGCGGGCAATGTTCCCGGCCAGCCGCTCGACATCCAGGGCCTGCAGCTTGAAGGGATCATCGGCGGTATCGGAGGCGGGGCCTGCCTTGCTCTCCGCAGGCTTGGCGTCCGCAGGTTTGGCGTCCGCGGGTTTGGGCGCGGCGATCTTCGCGACCGGCGGGTTCATCATCACCGGCGGCGGCATGAGGGGCGCCGGCTTGGGGGCCTCGGGCGGGGTGCGGTCTTCGGCCAACTGGACGGAGAGCGGCGCGCGGGCAGGGGCCTTGGGCTTGCTGGCCGGCGAGGGCGTGGCCGACGCCACCACCCGGAGGATCGGCGGTTTGCCGGGCACGGGCTTGGGAGGCGTCGGTTTGGGGGGCGCGGCTTTCGTCGCCTCCTTCACCGCGGCCTTGGCGGCCGGCTGACTGGCGACCTTGGCGGAGGGCTTGGGCGCCGACTTGGATACGGACTTGGCCTTGGACTTGGCCGTCGACGTCACAGGAGGCTTGGCTGAGGTTTTCGCGGCAGGCTTGGCCGCTTTCGTCGAAGCCGCCTTGGCCGGCGGAGTGGCGACCGCCCTCGGCGGCGCCGTCACAGCGATCTTGGCAGGGCTTTTGGCAGAGCGCTTGGCGACGGGCTTCGGGGCGTCAGCTGCCTTCGCCGCAGCCTTTTTCTCCCGTTTCAGCTCTTTCGCGGCGGCTTTTCCACTGCTGGTCCGCGCCTTGGCGGGGGCCTTCGCGGCGGCCGGCTTGTCCGAATCGCGTCTCGCCATGACCGTCCCTCCGACCCACGCCGTTTCGCCGTGACGAAATCGGTCCACTTTTTGATGAGAGCATATTAGGAAGGCGAAGCGGAGGCCGCCAAGCGAAAGATGTGTGGCCCCACCCGGAGACGGACATGGCATTCACCGAACAGGCAGTGATGGATCAGGCCAAGCGGCCGGCCCGTGATCTCCCGCGCGCCCGGCGCCGGCTGTCCGCCGCGCTGGTGCTCGCTGCAGCGGCCCTCGGGCTTGCCGGCTGCCAGCACGGCAATGACGGCTATCCCTCGCCCTACGGACCGTCGCGGGCAACGCCCCTGCCGCCGGTCGCCGGTGGCGGCTTGTGGTCGCCGGCGCCGATCCGCACCAGCGGCTATGGCGCCGCCACGCTGATCAACCGCCTGCCGCCGCCGCCGACGGTCGCGCCGCCGGCCCGCTCCTCTGAGACGCCCGAACTCCTCACCCCCGCCCAGGCGGCCGAGCGCCGCCGCCAGCTGGAGGCCGCCCGCGGCGGGGCCGCCTCCGCCATGGAGGAGCGCATCCGCAGCCAGGGCCGCGTGCGCGGTCCCGGCACCGGTGCCCGCCCGGCCATCGACCCGGCCGAGCGCGGCAGCGAGGACTAGGACGAAAGAGGGGAGGCGGGTCCACCACCTCCCGTTCCCTTGCCGTATTGCAATGTGATACGAGGCTGATCCCCTGCGGCAGGCCCGCCGCACGAGCGACGACGATGACCCAGAGCCAGTTCCACCGCATCCGCCGGCTGCCGCCTTACGTCTTCGAGCAGGTGAACAAGGTGAAGGCCGCCGCCCGGGCCAAGGGCGTCGACATCATCGACCTCGGCATGGGCAATCCCGATCTTCCGGCTCCCGATCACGTGATCGAGAAGCTGAAGGAGACGATCGGCAAGCCGCGCACCGATCGTTATTCCGCCTCCAAGGGCATTCCCGGCCTGCGCCGCGCCCAGGCCGCCTATTACGAGCGCCGTTTCGGCGTGAAGCTCGATCCGGACACCCAGGTCATCGCGACGCTGGGCTCGAAGGAGGGCTTCGCCAACATGGCCCAGGCGATCACCGCGCCGGGCGATGTCGTGCTTTGCCCCAATCCGAGCTATCCGATCCATGCCTTCGGCTTCCTGATGGCCGGCGGCGTCATCCGCTCGGTGCCGGCGACGGCGGACGAGGAGTATTTCCGGGCCATGGAGCGCGCGATGCAGCACTCCATCCCCAAGCCGATTGCGGTGGTGACCTGCTATCCGTCCAACCCGACCGCGCAGGTCGCCGATCTCGACTTCTATGCCGAGCTCGTCCGCTTCGCGAAGAAGCACGACCTCATCGTCCTGTCCGACCTCGCCTATGCCGAGGTCTATTTCGACGAGGCCAAGCCGCCGCCGTCGATCCTGCAGGTGCCGGGCGCCTTCGACGTGGCGGTGGAGTTCACCTCCATGTCCAAGACCTTCTCCATGGCCGGCTGGCGCATGGGCTTTGCGGTCGGCAACGAGCGGCTCTGCGCGGCGCTCGCCCGGGTGAAGAGCTATCTCGACTATGGCGCCTATACGCCGGTGCAGGTCGCGGCCACCGCGGCGCTCAACGGCCCGGATGACTGCATCCGCGAGATGCGCGCCACCTATCGCAAGCGCCGCGACGCCCTCGTCGAGAGCTTCCGCAATGCCGGCTGGGAGATCCCGGCGCCCGAGGCATCCATGTTCGCCTGGGTGCCGATCCCGGAGCCGTTCAAGCCGCTTGGCTCGCTCGAATTCGCCAAGCTCCTGGTCGAGAAGGCCGAAGTCGCTGTGGCGCCCGGCATCGGCTTCGGCGAGCATGGCGACGATTATGTGCGCATCGCCGTCGTCGAGAACGAGCAGCGCATTCGCCAGGCGGCGCGCAACGTGAAGCGTTTCTTCGATGGGGCCTCCACGACGCTGCACAACGTCATCCCCATCGCCGCCGCAGGGCGCTGACCTCGCTCAGCTGACTTCGAAGCATAGGGAGAGCGCCATGCTGCGCATCGTCGTCGCCGGCGCCTCCGGCTGGGTTGGCCGTGAACTGATCAAGGCCGTCGCCGCAGCCCCCGATCTCGCGCTGGCAGGGGCGGTTTCCCGCTCCGCCGCAGGCCGGGATGCGGGGGAGGTTGCCGGTGTGCCGGCCCTCGGCGTCGCGGTCTCCGCCTCGCTCGCCGAGGCGCTCGCGGTGCCGAGCGATGTCGTCATCGACTATACCAAGCCGCATGTGGTGAAGGGCCATGCCCTCGAGGCCCTCGCGGCCGGTCGCCACGTGGTCGTCGGCACCTCCGGCCTTGGCGCCGACGACTATGCGGAGATCGACGCCGCCGCGAAGGCGGCGGGCCGGGGCGTCATTGCCGCGGGCAATTTCTCGATCACCGCCTCGCTGCTGAAGCGCTTCGCCACCATGGCGGCGCGCCACGTGCCCGATGTCGAGATCATCGACTACGCCTCCGCCAAGAAGCCCGACACGCCCTCAGGGACGGGCCGCGAGCTCGGCGAGATCCTGTCGAAGGTCCGCCTCGCGCCGACCTCCAAGCCGGTCGATGAGCTGGGCGGCATCCGCGAGACGCGCGGCGGCGCCGTCAATGCCGGCGGCATCGCCGTGCAGGTCCATTCGGTGCGGATGCCGTCCTTCGTCCTGTCGGCCGAGGCGATCTTCGGCCTGCCGGACGAGCGGCTCACCATCCGCCACGATGCCGGCTCGTCAGCCGCTCCTTACGTCGGCGGCACGCTGCTGGCGGCGCGCAAGGTCGGCGAGATCACCGGCCTTGTGCGCGGCATCGACCATCTCCTGGACTGACCGGAAGGCCGCTACGGCCGTCTGTCACGCCGCCGTGGCCGCTTCAGCGTCCTTGGTCCTGACCTTCACCGGGATCAGCAGGTAGCGAACGCCATTGGCCTCCGCCTGAGGGAAGCGGCCGGCCCGGATGTTGACCTGGATCGAGGGCAGCAGAAGGCGCGGCACGGCCAGCTTGGCGTCGCGCGCCTCGCGCATGGCGACAAATTCGCCCTCATCCGTTCCGTCCCGGACATGGACATTGGCCGCGCGCTGTTCGGCCACCGTCGTCTCCCAGGCATAGTGGTCGCGACCCGGCGCCTTGTAGTCGTGGCAGAGGAACAGGCGAGTCTCGGGCGGCAGCGACAGCACCTTCTGGATCGACCGATAGAGGGTGCGGGCATCACCGCCGGGGAAGTCGGCACGGGCGGTGCCGAAGTCCGGCATGAACAGGGTGTCGCCGACGAAGGCTGCGTCCTCGATCCGGTAGACGATGTCGGCCGGCGTGTGGCCTGGCGTGTGCAGGATCGATCCCGTGAGCTCGCCGATGGCGAAGGTCTCGCCATCCCTGAACAGGTGATCGAAATCACTGCCGTCCGTCTTCAGGTCCGTGGCGTTGAAGACAGGGCGGAAGATGCGCTGCACATCCTTGATGTGCTCGCCGATCCCGATCTTCGCGCCGGTCTTCGCCTTGATGAGGGGCGAACCGGACAGATGGTCGGCATGGGCGTGGGTCTCGAGCGTCCAGACGATCCGGTAGCCCTCGGCGGCGGCCTTGCCGAGGATCGCATCGACCGAGCGGGTGTCGACCTCGCCCGCGTTCTGATCGTAGTCGAGCACCGGATCGATCACGGCGGCCTCGCGGGTCACCGGATCGGCCACCAGGTGGCTGACCGTGAAGGTTGCCTCGTCGAAGAACGAGTGAATGTGGGGCGTGCGGTCGGACGGCATGGCGTGCTCCGTTCAGCGTGTCGCTGTTGACAGATATATTCGGAACATCTAAATAAGCAACAGCTAAATTAGAGATGACCAATGAACTCGGGTCTTGAAGCGGTCGATCCCGCGGCTTTCGAAGCCAATGCGCTGGAAGTCGCCGATGTCCTGCGCGCCCTCGCCAATGAGCGGCGCCTGCAGATCCTCTGCGTCCTGATGGAGCGGGAGGAAACCAATGTCGGGACGCTCGTCAGCCGGATCGGCATCAGCCAGTCCGCGCTGTCCCAGCACCTCGCCAAGATGCGCGACGAGGGCATCCTCGCCTTTCGCCGGGAGAGCCAGACGCTCTGGTACCGCATCGTCGATCCCCGCATCCGCGAGCTCATGGCCGAACTCTATCGCCTGCACTGCCAAAAGGCCTGACCCCCTACGCCGAGGACCATTCCCATGACCATCAAGCACATTGCCCCCGCCGAAGCCTTCGCCATGCTGTCCCACGGCGCGATCCTGGTCGATATCCGCGAGATGGATGAATGGCGCCGCGAGCATGTTCCGCTGGCCAGCCACCATGCGCTGTCCGCCATCGAGCGTGATCCGCCGAAGGCGAGCGGCGCCGTCATCTTCCACTGCCGCAGCGGCAACCGGACGAGTGTCAATGCCCAGCGTCTCGCGGCCACCGTGCCGGGGGCGAAGGTCTATGTGCTCGACGGCGGTATCGAGGCCTGGCGCGACGCGGGGCTTCCCATTGTCAGGGACGTGAAGCAGCCCATCGAGATCATGCGCCAGGTGCAGATCGTGGCGGGAACGCTGGTGGCCGTTGGCACGGCGCTTGGCGTTCTCATCCATCCCGGTTTCCTCGCCGTTCCAGGCTTTGTCGGGGCGGGCCTTGCCTTCGCCGGTGTGACGGGAACCTGCGCCATGGCCCGCATTCTCTCGCTCGCCCCCTGGAATCGCCCGGCCCTGACCTCGGCCAGCGCCTGAGATCCAGCCGCCAACCGAAGGGGCCGCTCATGCCGAACGATCTGCTCTCGGGCCTGTCCGGGGCCCTCGTCGGCGCGATCCTCGGCCTCGTCGGTGGTGGGGGATCGGTGCTGGCCGTGCCGCTGCTCGTCTATGGCGTCGGCGTCTCCTCGACCCATGTCGCCATCGGCACCAGCGCGCTCGCGGTTGCCGCGAGCGCCCTGGCCAATCTCATGGGGCACTGGCGTGCCGGCACGGTGAAATGGCGCTGCGGCCTGACCTTTGCCGCCGCCGGTGTCGTCGGCGCTTTCGCGGGTTCGATGGCGGCCAAGGCGGTCGATGGCGCCCAGCTTCTGGCGCTGTTCGGCGCGCTGATGATCATGGTCGGTATCGCCATGTTCCTGAAGCGCAAGGCCGAGGGCGATCCGGCGGTGCGGCTTAACCGGGCCTCGGCGCGGCACCTCCTGCCGGCCCTCATCGCGGGCGGCCTCGGCGTCGGGCTGCTCAGCGGCTTCTTCGGGATCGGTGGAGGCTTCCTCATCGTGCCGGCCCTGATGGTGGCGACCGGCATGTCGCTGCCCTTCGCCATCGGCACCTCGCTCATTGCCGTGACCGCCTTCGGCGCCGCGACCGCCACCAGCTATGCCATGTCCGGCCTGATCGACTGGCGTATCGCGGGCATCTTCGTCCTCGGGGGCGTCCTGGGCGGGATGGGCGGCGGCGCCTTGGGTCGCTTGCTCGCCGGCCGCAAGGGCGCCCTCGGCACCGTGCTCGCAGGCGTGATCGTCGTCGTCGGGCTCTATGTGGTCGCCCGCAGCATCGGTGCGACCGTCGACTGACGGGATCCCGCTCGTCCACCGTGATCCCGCCGGCGATGAGCCGCCATTCCTTGCCTTGACCGGTCAAATCGGGCACAAGCCCGGCGCGGCGCTCTCGTCGCGGCATTGCGGATCGATCACCCATGCAGGACGTCTTGAAAGTCGGCATTGCCGGCCTCGGCACGGTCGGGGCCTCGGTGGTCCGGCTCATCGCCAAGCGCGACAACCGGTTGGCGGAGGCTGCCGGCCGCCCGATCCGCGTCACGGCCGTCACCGCCCGCTCGAGGCGCAAGGACCGCGGCATCGACCTGTCGGGCGTGCGCTGGGCCGCCGACCCGGTGAGCCTCGCCGCGGATCCGGACATTGATGTCTTTGTCGAACTGGTGGGCGGCGCCGAGGGTCCGGCGCGGGAGGCCGTCGAGATGGCCTTGTCCAAGGGCAAGGCCGTGGTCACCGCCAACAAGGCCCTGCTTGCCGCCCATGGCCCGGCGCTGGCCCGCAAGGCCGAGGCCAAGGGCGTTGCCCTCAATTTCGAGGCGGCCGTCGCCGGCGGCATCCCCGTCATCAAGACGCTGCGCGAGAGCCTGCTCGGCAATACGATCGAGCGCGTCTACGGCATCCTCAACGGCACCTGCAACTACATCCTCACCCGCATGGCGGAGGAGGGCATCGCCTTCGAGGACTGCCTGAAGGATGCGCAGAAGCTCGGCTATGCCGAAGCCGACCCGACTTTCGACGTCGACGGCTTCGATACCGCCCACAAGCTCTCGCTGCTCACCAGCCTCGCCTTCGGCACGCTGGTCGACACCAAGGGCATCTCCATCGAGGGCATCCGGTCGATCAAGCCGGTGGACCTGCGCATGGCCGAGGAACTCGGCTACCGGGTCAAGCTGCTGGGTGTCGCCCAGCGCACGGCCGACGGCGTCGAGCAGCGCGTCCACCCGACCTTCGTGCCGAAGGATGCCGCCATCGCCCAGGTGAACGGCGTGCTCAATGCCGTCGCGATCGATGCCGATGCCGTGGATCTGACCCTGGTCGGCCCCGGTGCCGGTGGCGACGCCACTGCGTCGGCCGTCATTGCCGATATCGTCGATGTCGCCCGCGGCCATCGCACCGCGCCCTTCATCCGCCCGGTCGCGGCCCTGACCAAGCCGAGCCGCGCGCCGATGACCCGCCACGAGGGCGGCTACTACATCCGCCTCGAGGTGGTCGATCGCCCCGGCACTGCCGCGCGGATCGCCTCGCGGATGGCGCAGAACAACATCTCGCTGGAATCGATCGTGCAGCGTCGCACCGGACCGGTGCGCGGCGGCACCGACCCGGCCGCCGCCGCCGCGCCGGCGCCGGTGGTCCTCATCACCTATGCGACGACCGAAGCCGCTGTGCGGCGGGCCCTCAAGGCCATGGATTCCGATGGTATCCTGATCGGCGCGCCGCAGGTTATCCGCATCGAGCGCGACTGAACCCGCGCTTCCGCAGTCAATAGAAAAGACTCTCACGGGGACGTCATATGGCCGAGCACGGGCTTTCCATTCCGAAAAACCTCATCATCGAGCGCGTTCTCTCGATGGAGCTCGTCCGCGTCACCGAGCGTGCCGCCGTGGCCTCGGCCCGGCTGCGCGGCCGCGGCAACGAGAAGGCCGCTGACCAGGCCGCCGTGGACGCCATGCGCCGCGAGCTGAACAAGCTGCCCATCGACGGCACGGTGGTGATCGGCGAGGGCGAGCGCGACGAGGCGCCGATGCTCTATATCGGCGAGGAAGTCGGCACCAAGAAGGGCCCGAAGGTTGACATCGCCCTGGACCCGCTGGAGGGCACCACCCTCTGCGCCAAGGACATGCCCGGCTCCATCGCCGTCATCGCCATGGCCGAGCACGGCTCGCTGCTGAACGCCCCCGACGTCTACATGGACAAGATCGCCGTCGGCCCGGGCTATCCCAAGGGCGTCGTCGATCTCGACGCCTCGCCGGTCGACAACATCCACGCCATCGCCAAGGCCAAGGGCGTGAAGCCCAACGAGATCACCGCGCTGATCATGGACCGGCCGCGCCACGCCAAGCTGATCGAGGCCGTGCGCTCGACCGGCGCCGCCATCCGCCTCATCACCGATGGTGACGTGGCCGGCGTCATCCACACGGCGAGCGTCGCCGAGACCGGCATCGACATCTATCTCGGCATCGGCGGCGCCCCCGAGGGCGTGCTCGCCGCGGCGGCGCTGCGCTGCGTCGGCGGCCAGATGCAGGGCCGCCTGATCCTCGACACCGAGGCCAAGGTGGAGCGCGCCCGCAAGATGGGCGTGAAGGATCCGAACAAGAAGTACGCCATGGAGGAGATGGCCTCCGGCGACGTCATCGTCGCGGCGACTGGCGTCACCGACGGCGCGCTCCTGAAGGGCGTCTTCTTCGGCCCCGACATGATCACCACCGAGACCATCGTCTATCGCTCGACCACCGGCACTGTGCGCCGCATTCTCGGCGAGCACCGGCAGCTCGAGAAGTTCCACCTCGACTGACGCCATGGAGAGGCGCCGGCTGTTCCTCGGAGTTGAACGGTCGGCCCTTGGCCGCGCCTGGCGCGATCGCCTCGACGACGTGGCGCGGGCCCAGGCCCTTGCCATCACGCAGCAGCACGGCTTGCCCGACATCCTCTCGCGCATCCTCGCAGGGCGAGGCGTCGCGCCCGAGACGGTGGATGCCTTCCTCGAGCCGACCATCCGCGAGGCCATGCCCGACCCGTCGGTCCTCACCGACATGGACCGGGCGGTGGAGCGCCTCGCCAAGGCGGTCATCGACGGCGAGCAGGTGGCGATCTTCGGCGACTATGACGTCGATGGCGCGACCTCCTCGGCCGTGCTGACGCTGTTCCTGCGGGCCGCGGGCCTCGACCCCTTCGTCCATATTCCCGACCGCATCTTCGAGGGCTATGGCCCCAATACCGAGGCGCTGAAGACGCTCGCCGGGCGCGGCGCCACGCTGCTCGTGACCCTCGACTGCGGCACCACCAGTCATCAGGTGCTGGGCGAGGCCGCGCGCCTCGGCCTCGATGTCGTGGTCTGCGACCACCACCAGGCCGACGAGGTGCTGCCCTCGGTGGAGGCGGTGGTGAACCCCAACCGGCTCGACGACCTCTCGGGGCTTGGGCAGCTCTGTGCGGCGGGCGTCACCTTCATGCTGGTCGTGGCGCTCAACCGGCACCTGCGCGGCAAGGGCTTCTGGACGACCGCCCGCCCCGAGCCGGACCTCATGCGGTACGTCGATCTGGTGGCGCTCGGGACGGTGGCCGACGTGGTGCCACTCACCGGCCTCAACCGGGCTTTCGTCGCGCGCGGCCTCGCCGTGATGCGCCGGCGGGAGAATGCCGGCCTGCGTGCCCTCATGGACGTCGCGCGGCTCGATGGGCCGCCCGCGCCCTATCATCTCGGCTTCCTGCTCGGTCCCCGCATCAATGCGGGCGGCCGCATCGGCGATGCGGCGCTGGGCCTGCGCCTGCTCATCACCGACGACACGCTGGAGGCCGGGCGCATCGCCGCCGATCTCGACCGGCTCAACCGCGAGCGGCAGGTGGTCGAGATGGGCACCGTCGCCGAAGCCGAGGCCGAGGCCCTGGCCTCGCTCGGTCCTGATGAGGAGGGCGCCTCCGTCATCGTCACGGCCGGCAATGGCTGGCATGCCGGCGTTGTCGGCCTCGTCGCCTCGCGGCTGAAGGAGCGCTTCAAGCGTCCGGCCTTTGCGGTGGCCTTCACGGGCGATACCGGAACCGGCTCCGGGCGCTCGATCGCCGGCGTCGACCTCGGCGCGGCCGTGCGCAAGGCCGTGGCGGCGGGCATCCTCGCCAAGGGCGGCGGCCACGCCATGGCTGCCGGCATTACGGTGGAGCGCGGGCAGCTCGCCGAATTCCGGGCCTATCTCGAAGAGACGCTGGGCAACGCCGTCGAGAAGGCGCGGCGCGACGAGGCACTGCTGGTCGATGCCGCGACCACCGCCGGTGCCCTGACCCACGACCTCGTGGCGACCATCGACCGCGCCGGACCCTTCGGCAGCGGCAATCCCGAGCCGGTGCTGGCGCTGCCGGCCCATGTCATCGCCCATGTCGACGAGCTGTCGGGCACCCATATGCGGGCGCGGTTGCGCAGCGGCGACGGGCGGCAGGTCGAGGCCATGGCCTTCCGCGCGGCCGGCCAGCCGCTCGGCGCCATGCTCACCGCCCATCGCGGCAAGCCTTTGCACCTTGCCGGGACGGCCTCGATCAACCGCTGGCAGGGCCAGGAGCGGGTGCAGTTCCGCATTCTCGACGCGGCGGTGCCGCCGACCGTCTGAGGTCAGGTGCCCAGGAACAGCGGCGCAAAGCTATGCCAGCTGGACCGGCGGCCGGTGGGCCGCGTCGCCCCGCGCCGGTTGAGAGCAGGCCTGTCCGCCATGTCGCGGGCCATGATCTCGCGCGCCTCGAGGGCCAGCGTCGTCGCCCGCGTCGCAAGACTGCCATCAACGGCAAGCGCTTCCCGCAATGCGCCAAGAACGCTGGCCGGTTCCATGGACGGACCGATGCAGGTTCGCGCGTCCTCCATCAGGTCGCGGAACGAGGGCCGCCATGCCGGATCGCGCAGCCGCCAGAGGACGAGGGCCACCAGCCCTTCGTTCTGCGCATGACCGTCCGATGCGGCGAAATCCGCAGACGCCAAACCCATGATGGCGAACCCATGACGCAACTGGAGACGAGGAATCGGCGGTGCCGACTGCGATGATTGCAACGTGAGGATGCGTTGCCGGCAACGGGGATGTGGAGGCCGCCACCGAGTTGTCCACAGCCTGTCATGGTGCGCTGCGATGGGCAGGGGATGTGACGTTGCGGCAGGTGGCGGCTGGTCATGTGCAAGTCACGCGTCTAGGCTGGGGTTTCCCGGCGACGAGAGCGCCGTGCGGCAGGAGGAGCGGACCATGGGATTCTTCGATTTCGTGAAGGGCGTCGGCAAGAAGCTGATGGGCGGCAGCGAGGCGCAGGCGGCGCCGGCCCCGGCGCTGACCCAGGAGGTGGCGAGCCACGGCTTCGACACGTCCAAGATCCAGATCGATTCCAGCGGCAACACGGTCCAGCTCGCGGGCGAGGTGAAGTCGCAGGAGGAGGCCGAGCGCATCATCCTCGCCCTTGGCAACACGGTGGGCGTGGAGCAGGTCGACACCAGCAAGCTGATCGTCACCGCCGAGACCCCGCCGGCCAAGATGTACACAGTGAAGAAGGGCGACACGCTCTGGAAGATCGCCGAGCAGCATTACGGCAAGGGCGCCGACTATCCGAAGATCGTCGCGGCGAACAACCCGCCGATCGTCAATCCGGACCTCATCCAGCCCGGCTGGGTCCTTCGCATTCCCTGAGGGTGCCCTATACTTCCCGAAGGGCAGGGGCCCCGACGCTCCTGCCGCCGACCGGGAGAACGCCATGATCGTCATCAGCCGCCGCGGCCTTCTGGCCGCGGGTAGCGCCGCAGCCCTTGCGGTGCCCGCCGCGCCGGGCCTTGTGCGCGCCCAGACCGCCACGGGCACTGTGCGCATCGTTGTGCCATTTCCGCCCGGGGGCTCCGCGGATGCCCTTGCCCGCCTCGCCCAGCCGCTGCTGGAGCGTGGGCTCGGCCAGACCGTCATCATCGAGAACAGGCCGGGTGCGGGCGGCAGCGTCGGCGCCAATGCGGTGGCCAAGGCGGCCCCCGACGGCCTGACCTGGCTCTTCGTCTTCGACACCCATGCGGTGAACCCGTCGCTGCTGCCCTCCATGCCCTTCGATTCGCAGAAGGACCTGGACCCGGTCATGCTCATCGGCACCGCGCCGATGGTGGTCGCGACCCATCCGCAACAGCCGTTCCGCAGCCTCGCCGACATCATCCAGTCCGGCAAGGACCGGGCAGGGGGCGTGCCCTATGGCACGATCGGCAATGGCAGCCTCGGCCATCTCGCGATGACCCTGCTGGCCAAGCGCGCTGGCACCAATTTCGCCCATATCCCCTATCGGGGCGGCGGGCCGCTCATCAACGATGCCATTGGCGGCCACGTGCCGATCGCCATCGGCTCGGTGGCCTTGCTGGCGACCCATCTTCAGGCCGGCACCCTGCGCCCGCTGGCGCAGACCGGCGCGCAGCGCGCCACGGCGCTCGCCAACGTGCCGACCGTTGCCGAGAGCGGCTTTCCCGGCTTCGAGGCGGATGCCTGGTGGGGTGTCTTCGCGCCGGCCGGCACCCCCGCCCCGGTGGTCCAGCGATTCCATGCCGCCCTGACCGCCGCCTTCCGCGACCCGGCGGCGGAAAAGCAGCTGACCGAGACCCAGCAGGTGAAGCTGATGACCACCGGTCCGGCGGAGTTCAGGGCCTTCTTCGAGAGCCAGATGCGGATCTGGGGTGAGGTCGTCCGCGACAACCAGATCAAGCCGAGCTGAATTATCGGCGAGGCGCTTGATGGCGGCGGGGAACGCCCCTATAACCCGCCCCGCCGCCGAGCGGTTCGCTCCCTTCGTCTAGAGGCCTAGGACACCAGCCTTTCACGTTGGGTACACGGGTTCGAATCCCGTAGGGAGCGCCAGATCTTTCTTCCAAGAAAGCCAAATACTTGAGCCGTTCGCGGATCGGGTTGCGCCCGACGCTGACCCAGCGCCGGTACAGACGTGGGCTTAGGGGAGGAGTCAACGGGCGCTGACGGTGGCGGCCGATGGACCGGACGATTCTGACCAACGTCCGGCGCGGCCGGCAGGCGGTGATCGTCCTGGGACTGCGACCGACGCCCAAGATCGATCGACCCCTTCGGACGCACCAGAGGTCCCGTGCCCGGGACACGTCACTCTGGCAAGCGCAAACGGATCGTCGTCCGCACTCCGCAACAAGGCCGGTTCTGGCGCGTTTCATCGACCCGCGTGGCTGATCGCCTGATACCGACCCCGCGTCATGGCGGTGGATGGTGACAGGCGAAATCCGGGATCGCGCTGGACCCTCCCGTTCACCGCGGCGGCACGAAGGGGCGGCGCTTCCCCTCCGGCCGGGCCGCGGGCGCGGCCGAGGCCAGCGCCCTGAGGATCCAGTGGCGGGTCTCGGCTGGGTCGATGACGGCGTCGATTTCGAGGAAGGCGGCCATGCTGGTGGCCTTGCCCTTCTCGTAGAGCGCATCGACGTGCCGGCGATAGGTCGCCTCGCGCTCGGCGGGGTCCGCGATGGCGGCCAATTCGTTGCGGTAGGCGAGGCGCACGGCGCCTTCGAGGCCCATGCCGCCGAACTCGCCGGTCGGCCAGGAGACGATGAAGACCGGCGCCTGGAAGGAGCCCGCCGCCATGGCTTGGGCTCCGAGGCCATAACCCTTGCGCAGGACCACGGTCATCAGCGGCACCGTGAGCGCCGCGCCGGAGAGGAACATGCGGGAGACGCGGCGCACCAGCGCCGTCTCCTCGGCCGGCGGGCCAACCATGAAGCCCGGCGTGTCGCAGAGGGAGAGGATCGGCAGGCCATAGGTCTCGCAGAGATCCATGAACCGCGCGCCCTTCTCTGCGGCCTCCGCATCGATGGCGCCGCCGAGATGGCGGGGATTGTTGGCGATGAGGCCCATCGGCTTGCCGGCGATGCGCACCAGCGCGGTGATCATGCCGATGCCGTGGCGGGGGCGCAGTTCCAGCACCGAGCCTTCGTCGCAGAGGAGATCGATCACCGCGCGCACGTCATAGGCGCGCAGGCGGTTCTCCGGGATGGTGCGGCGCAGGCGCTCCTGGTCGGCCGCGGACCACTCCGTCAGCGGCCCCTGGAAATAGGCAAGGTAGCGCTTGGCGGCCGCGACCGCCTCAGCCTCGTCGGCGACAAGGATGTCGATGACGCCGTTCGGCTCCTGGACGCCGACCGGGCCGACCTCCTCGGGCGAAAACACGCCGAGGCCGCCGCCCTCGATCATGGCCGGACCGCCCATGCCGAGATTGGCGTTTTCCGTCGCGATGATGACGTCGCAGCAGCCGGCGACCGCCGCATTGCCGGCGAAGCAACGGCCCGAGACAATGGCGACGGTCGGGGCCCGGCCGCTATGGCCGGCGAGCATCCGGAACGTCGGCACGTCGAGACCGGCGACGCCCATATAGTCCGTCTCGCCGGGCCGTCCGCCGCCGCCTTCGGCGAAGACCAAGATGGGCAGGCGCTGTTCCTCGGCGAGGCGGAACATGCGGTCCATCTTCTTGTGGTTCATGAAGCCCTGGGTGCCCGCGAAGACCGTGTAGTCGTAGGTCATCGCCATGCAGCGCCCGCCTTCCTCGCCGAACAGGCCGGCATTGACCGTGCCGAGGCCGCAGATGAGGCCGTCGGCGGGGCTCATCTCGCGCAATTCCTCCAGGCTGCGGCGGCGGCGCTGCGCGGCGAGGGCGAGGGCGCCATATTCGATGAAGCTGCCGGGGTCGCAGAGGTCGGCGATGTTCTCGCGCGCCGTGCGCTGGCCGGTCTTGCGGCGGCGGGCGACGGCCTTGGGCCTACGGTGGTCCTGGAGCGCGTCGTGGAGGTCGAGGACCTCGGCGAGGTCGGCGCGGATCGTGCCGGCCTGTTCCACACCCGCGTCGCCGAGGCCTTCCGTGGCGATGTCAGCAGGTTCGATGAAGAGGAGCGGATCGCCGGCATCGGCCTGATCACCCGCGGCCAGGCCAAGACCACGCACGAAACCGGCGCGGTCAGCCAGCACCACATGCTCCATCTTCATCGCCTCGATGACGGCGACCTGCCGGCCGACGGCAACCGCCTCGCCCTCGGCGACGTCGACGGAGACGATGCGGCCACTCATCGGCGCAATGACCGGTTCGGTTCCGGCAGGACCGGTGGCCACGGCCCTGGCGGCCATGGCGCTGGTGGAGGCGGCGGCGAAGCGGGTGACGCGCGGCGCGGCGACGAGGCTTGCGGCATGGCGCTCGACGAAGGTGGTATCGGCGCGCCCGGCGAGAACCTCCGGATCGGCGAGGAGCGCCTGGAGCACCGCGATGTTGGTCTCGACGCCGTCGATGCGGAACTCGCTCAGCGCCCGGGCGCAGCGCGCGGCAGCCTCCGGCCAGCCGCCGTCCGGCGCATGGGTAATCACCTTGGCCAGAAGGGAATCGTAGCCGGTGGAGGTGCGGTAGCCGCTGCGCCCATAGGTCTCGACGCGGATGCCGGGACCGCCCGGCGGGTCGAAGGCGAGGAGCGTTCCGCCGGTCGGCGTGGCGCTGCCGTCCGCCGCCATCCGCTCCATGTTGACGCGCACCTGTACGGCGGTGCCGCGCGGGGCAGGGGGCGCGCCGGCAAGGCCGAGGTCGGCAAGCGTCGCGCCGGCGGCGAGGCGAACCTGCGTCTTCACCAGGTCGATGCCGGTCACCTCTTCGGTGACGGTGTGCTCGACCTGCAGGCGCGGATTGGCCTCCATGAAGACGAAGCGGTCCGCCGCCTCGTCGATGAGGAATTCCATGGTGGTCAGCGTGGTGACGCCGCCGGCGCGGGCCAACGTCACGGCCGCGTCGAGGATGCGGTCGCGCAGGGATGGATCGAGGCCCGGTGCGGGAGCGATCTCGACGAGCTTCTGGTGGCGGCGCTGGAGGCTGCATTCGCGCTCGTGGAGATGGCGCACGGCGCCCGCGACATCGCCGAGGATCTGCACCTCGACATGGCGGGCCGGGCGGATGAGTTCCTCGACATAGAGACCGTCGGCGCCGAAGCTCGCCATGGCCTCCGACGCCGCGCGGGCGAAAGCCTCGGCCAGCGCCTCACGATGCTCGACGACCCGCATGCCGCGCCCGCCGCCGCCGGCGAGCGCCTTGACCATGACTGGGCGGCCGCCGAGCCCCGCCATGAAGGCCTCGGCCTCGGCCAGGGTGGTGATGCCGGTGGTGCCGGCGGCGAGCGGTACGCCGACCTCGGCCGCGAGGCGACGCGCCGCCGCCTTGTCGCCGAACAGCGCGAGGGTCTCGGGCTTCGGGCCGATGAAGGTGAGGCCCGCGGCGGCGCAGGCCCTCGCGAAACCGGCATTCTCGGACAGGAAGCCGTAGCCCGGATGGATGGCGTCGCAGCCCTCTGCCTTCGCCACGGCGATGATCGCATCGCCGTCGAGATAGGCCGCCGCGCCACGGCCGGGCAGTGCGACCGCGGCATCGGCCCGCGTCACGTGCAGGCAGTCAGCATCGTCCGCGCCATGGACCGCAAGCGACGCAACGCCGAGTTCGGCAAGGGCCCTGGCAATGCGGATCGCGACTTCGCCGCGGTTGGCGATGAGGACATGTTTGAACATCGGCGGGTTTCCCATGACGGGGAGGGCATTCAGCCCGAGAGTTTCTCGCGGCGGACGGCGATGCCGGCCTTCTCGCGGTCCCAGGTGTCGGGCGTGATGCCGGATTGGCGGACGAGATATTTCTCGACCTTGCGCGTCGGCGTCTTCGGCAGGTCGTCGAGGATGCGCACGTAGCGCGGCACCATGAAATGCGCCATGCGGGGCCGCAGGAACGCGATGAGGTCGGCGGGATCGAGCGTGTGCCCCTCGGCGAGCGACAGGGCGACGAGGATCTCGTCCTCGCCGAATTCGCTGGGGACGGCGACGGCCGCCGCCTCGCGAACCGCAGGATGGGCGCAGACCTCCAGCTCCACCTCGAAGGAGGAGACATTCTCGCCCCGCCGGCGGATGGCGTCCTTGAACCGGTCGACGAAGAAGTAATTGCCGTCGCCATCGACGCGGAAGGCATCGCCCGTGTGGAACCAGCCGTTGCGCCAGGCGCTGGCGGTGGCTTCCGGGTTGCCGTTGTAGCCATGGTTCAGCGCCCAGGGCTGGTCGGTGCGGATGACAAGCTCGCCGATCTCGCCCTGCGCCACCTCGACATCGTGGGCATCGACGAGGCGGAGCTGCACGCCCCGGCGCGGCTTACCGCAGGTGGCGACGACAGTCGGGTTCTCATCGGCGATGAGCGGGCAGGACACTTCGCTCATGTTGAAGAGGGTGCGGGTCGTGACGCCGAAGCGCTCGCGGAAGGTGATGCCCTCCGCCGCGAAGGGGATGACGATGGCGTTGCGCAGCGGCGTCTGGCGCTCGCCCGGGCGCACAGGCTCCTTCACGAGGAACGAGGCCATGACGCCGAGAAGGATCACGACGGTGGTCTGCGTCGCCTCCACGGTCCGCCAGAAGCTGGCGGTGTCGAAGGCCTCGAGCAGCGCGATGGAGCCGCCCGCGACCAGCATCGCATAGGTCGGCGCGGTGCCGCCGACATGGAACATCGGCAGGTTGACCATGAAGCGGTCGTCGGGACCGATGAAGGAGCGGCCCTCGCGGTCGGCCGCCAGCGACGTGCCCATGGCGTGGAGATGGGCATAGGACGAGAGCACGCCCTTGGACGGACCGGTCGTGCCCGAGGTGTAGATGATCGACTGGGTGTCCCAGGGCTCGACCGGCCGGTCGAGGTCGGCGACCGCGCCGTCGCCCGCGAGAGCCTCGGCGCCGAGAACCTCAAGGCCGGGGAGCGCTGGCCTGTCGCCTGCCGCGACGACGACGCGGGTGAGCGCTGCGGTCGCGATCTCGGCGAGGCGGCCGGCAAGCTGGCCGTGGGCGATCATCAGCCGGGCGCCGGAATTGCGCACGACATGTTCGAGGATCCCGCCGCGATAGGCGGTGTTGATCGGCACATAGACCGCGCCGGCATAGTTGATGGCGAACCAGGTCACGAGGCCATCGAGGCCATTCGGCAGCCAGACGAGGACGTGGTCGCCTTGCGCCACGCCGAGCCGCTGGAGCGCGCCGGCCATGGCGCGGACGCGGGCCCGCAAGCCCGCATAGGTGATGGTGGCGCCTTCGGGCGTCACGGCGAAAGGCTTGTCCGGCGTCGCCGCCGCGTGGCGGTCGACGAGGTTGCGCAGCACGCAGGTGTCGCGATCGGGAACCCGGCCCGCCGTCATGGTCGCTTCCTCCCACCGGCCCGTCGAGGGGCGCGTTTCGCTTCTCCGCCAGGGGCGGGGCAGGGGTCATCATGACGGGGCAGGCAATGAAATCAATAGACCAAATAATTATTGAGCTCTGCCGTCCGGCTGATAGCATGACGGGCAAGGGCGCACGATGGCGCGGGCGGTGATCAGGCGATGAAGGCCAGGGTGAAGGACGGCACGCAAACGGCGATACAGGCGCGGCGCCGCGCACCGGGCCGGCCGAAGAATGTCGAACGGGAGAGCCGTGACCAGACGCGCGAGCAACTGCTCGACGCCAGCATCGTGCTCTTCGCCCGCCATGGGTTCGACGCGGTGACCACGGGCCAGATCGCGGAAGCTGCCGGCGTCACCCAGTCCATGGTCCACTACCATTTCGGCTCCAAGTCGAAGCTATGGGAAGAGGCCATGGCGCGGCTCATGCACCGCCGCGGACGGTTGTTCCGGGCGCAGGCGCGCGACCTCATCGGGCTCGATCCGGTCGAGAAACTGAAAGCCCTCATCCGCCGCCTCGTCGAGGCCAATGCCGAGAACCCCGACTATGTCCGCATCGTCGTCCAGGAGGGAACGACGCCGACGCCGCGGCTGAAATGGTTGGTCGAGACCTATCTCAGGCCCGGCTTCGGCGTCTTCGACCAGGCGCTGCGCGAGGCCATGGATGCCGGCGCGATCCCGCGACGGCCGATCCATGACGTCACCAACGCCATCACCTCCGCCGCCTCGCTGAGCTTCGCCCTGCACGCGGTGGTAGAGGACCTCTATGGCGTCGACCTGACCGATCCCGAGCGTGTGCGCTCCTTCGCCGATACGATCGTCGACGTGATCTTCGCCGGCCTCCTGGCCCGCCCTGCGGCACGGGTGCCGGTCGAGGCGTGACGCCTCGCATCGCCATCCCCCGGGTGGCCGATGCCAGTCGCCGTCCAACAATCGATAAACTTATTGATTTTCGCCTCCCGCGGCGTCAGCCTGATCCTCAACGACAAGAACGATGTCAGGGAGGATGGGCGTGGAGGAGCGCGATTACCTCGCCATGGTGGCTGCCGTGCAAAGGCGGCGATGGCCGGCGGAGCTGCCACGTGAGCCGCTCTATCCCTTCGGACCTGTGCTACTGACGGACCATCTGGCGCGCTGGGCGGCGATCCAGCCGGACAAGACAGCCATCAACTTCTATGGCGCCATGACGAGCTTCGCCGAGCTTCACGCCCGGAGCGACGCCTTCGCCCACCATCTCCGGTCGCTCGGCGTCGGCAAAGGCGACCGTGTCGCGGTCTTCCTGTCGAACTGCCCGCAATTCCTCATCGTCTTCTACGGGATCCTGAAGCTGGGCGCCGTCCACGTGCCGGTGAACCCGATGTTCAAGGCGCCCGAGCTGCTCTACGAGCTCAACGACACCGGCGCGACCGTCATCGTCGCCCTCGACCAGCTCTACGAGACGGTGGCCGAGGTGCTGCCGAAGACGAGCGTGAAGCACGTCATCGTCACCTCGCTGATCGAGGCGGCGCCCGCCTCACCCGGTATTCCCGCCCCGGCCTCCCTGTCCGTGCCGAAGCGGGTGCCGGCCGGCACCATCGACCTCATGCCGGCGCTGGCCGCCTTTGCGGGCCCGTTCACCGCCCCCGAGCCTGTCACGCCCGACGACGTCGCCGCGCTCAACTATACCGGCGGCACGACCGGCATGCCCAAGGGCTGCATCCATACCCAGGGCGACATGGTCTACACGGCCGCGACCACGGTGCCGTTCTCGCTGGGGACGACCAAGGACTCGAGCTATCTGTGCTACCTGCCGGTCTTCTGGGTGGCGGGCGAGGTGTTCGGCGTCATCTTCCCGATCTTCGCCGGCTGCACCTGCGTGCTCCTCAACCGCTGGGACCCGGTGGCCGCCATGGCGGCGATCGACCGCTACAGGGTCACCCATGCGAGCTTCCTCGTCGATGGGGCCGTGGAGATCCTCGACCATCCGGACCGGCCCCGCTACGACCTCACGAGCCTCGAGCGCACCGGCGGCATCTCCTTCGTGAAGAAGCTCAATCCGGACCTGCGCCGGCGCTGGCGGGAGGTCACCGGCTCGACCATCCGCGAGGTCGCCTGGGGCATGACCGAGACCCACACCTGCGACACGATGAATTACGGCCTCGACGCCGACGATTTCGACCTCAACTCGCAGCCGGTCTTCGTCGGCTTTCCCGTGCCGGGCACGGAGTTCAAGATCTGCGACTTCGAGACGGGTGCGCTCAAAGCCCTCGGCGAGGAGGGCGAGATCTGCATCCGCTCGCCCTCTTTGTTCAAGGGCTACTGGAACCGGCCCGACACCAACGCCGAGGTGTTCCGCAACGGATGGTTCCATACCGGCGACATCGGCGTCTACGACGAGGACGGCATCCTGCACTTCCTCGGTCGCCGCAAGGAAATGCTCAAGGTCAACGGGATGAGCGTCTTCCCCGGGGAACTCGAGGCGATCCTCGGCCAGTATCCCGGCATCCTGGGCTCGGGCGTCATCGGCCGGCCGGACGAGGCCAAGGGCGAGGTGCCGGTGGCCTTCGTCTGGTTGCCTGAGGAGCAGCGGGACAGCGCGGGCCAGCAGGCCTTCCGCGCCTGGGTGGAGACGATGATGTCCTCCTACAAGCGCCCCGAACTGCGTTTCGTCGACGGCCTGCCCATGACGGAGACCGGCAAGGTGAAGAAGGAGCAGCTCAAGGCGCTGCTCTGACCCTGACATGCGACCGGCGGATAAGCCGGCGTCCCACATCACGAAGGGCCGGCGAGGACCGGCGAGGAGGAAACATGAGCAGCCGCATCACCAGCCCATCCCATCGCAAGGCCCGCTGCTGGCGGTCCGGCGCCTTCGCAGCGCTCGCGCTTGCGGCCCTCTCAGTCGGTCCGGCTCTGGCCCAGGACACGGGGCCCATCCGTATCGGCATCCTCAACGACCAGGGCGGGCCATACTCGTCCATCACCGGCACCGGCTCGGTCGCTGCCGCGCGCATGGCGGTGCAGGAGCTCGGCGGCACGATCCTCGGTCGCCCGGTCGAGGTGCTGTCGGCCGACCACCAGCACAAGCCGGACCTCGGCTCCTCCATCGCCCGCGAATGGTACGACGTGCAGAACGTCCGGGCGATCTTCGACATCTATTCGTCCGGCGTCGCGCTCGCCGTGCAGAAGGTGGCGCAGGACAAGGACCGACTGCTCGTCGTCTCCATGGCCTCCTCAGGCCTCATTGGCGGCGCCCAGTGTTCCACCCACGGCATGCAATGGGCCAATGACGGCTATGTGGTCTCCAACCTCACGGTGAAGGGGTCGCACGAGACCGGCGGCAATTCCTGGTACTTCCTGACCGTGGACTATGCTGCCGGCCACAGCATCGAGGCCGATGCGTCGCGGATGATCGAGGCGGCAGGCGGCAAGGTGCTGGGTGCGGTGCGTTTCCCGCTCGGCACGGCCGACTTCTCCTCCTTCCTGTTGCGCGCGCAGGCCTCGGGCGCCAAGAACATCGGCTTCATCGGTGGCGGCTCCGACATGATCAACTCCGTCAAGCAGGCCGATGAGTTCGGCATCCGCGCCGGGGGCCAGCGCTACGTGCCCTTCTCCATGACGACGGTGGATATCCAGGCGGTGGGCAGCCAGGCGACGCAGGGCATGCCGGTCGTGCTCTCCTACTACTGGGGCGAGAACGACCAGACCCGCGCCTTCGCTGACCGCTTCCGCCAGCAGGCGGGCGGCCGGATGCCGACCGACCCGCAAGCCAATGTCTACAGCGCGGTGCGCCACTTCCTTCGCGCCGTGCAGGCGGCGGGAACGACCGACACGGCGGCAGTGCTCGCCAAGATGCGGGAGATGCCGGTGGAGGACGTCTTCACCCGCGGTGCCCGCATCCGTGCCGATGGCCGCCTCATGCGCGAGGTGCTCTTCGCCGTGGCCAAGGCGCCGGGCGAGATGCAGGGGCCGGATGATCTCCTGAAGATCGTCTCGCGCGTGCCCGGCGAGCAGGCCTTCGTGCCCGCCGCCCAGAGCCAGTGCCCGCTGCTGCGTCCGCGGGGCTGAGAGCGGAAGATAGAACACCGGCCCGCCGCCATGCGGGCCGGTGTGTCGCATCTCTCGCATCTCTGGTCACATCGTGCGGGGAGGCGGCTGAGGCCGGCCGACGTCGCCGGCGTCGTGGCCTTGCCGGCAGGCGATCCTTGGGGACGCGTCCGCTTCGCGCCGCAATAGCGACCCGCGACGACCGGCTTTCAGCGGACATTGACGGTCTTGCCCGGCCGCTCCTCGGCTGCCGTCCTGCCTCAGCCTATTGCGCCGCGCGCGGTGTGGTTTAGGGCGCCGTCGCTCTCGTCCTTCAGGGCGACGCCGGTGAGGCGGCGGGCGAGGGCCTCCCGCATCAGCCAGGCGGCCTTGAAGGCGGCGATGTCCGGAGAAAGGCCCGCGCCATGGATGTTGGAGATGCAGTTGCGCTCGCCGTCGTTGCGGCCGATGCGCGGCGCATGGGTGAGGTAGATCCCGAGGCTGTCGGGAGTGGAGAGCCCGGGCCGCTCGCCGATCAGCATCAGCACCAGCCTCGCGCCGAGGATCTCGCCGATCTCGTCACCGAGCGCCACGCGCGCCTGTCGCGCCACCACGACTGGCGCGAGCGACCACCCCTCGCGACGGACATGCGGGAGGAGCGCCGCCACCATCGCGCAAGCGTGGGCATGCACCGCGCTCGACGACAGGCCGTCGCCGACGACCAGGGCGAGGTCGACGGGATCGGCGGCAAGGGCAACGATGCGGTCGCGGCTGTCGGCGGAGAGCCGCCGGCCGAGGTCCGGCCTGAGGAGATAGGTCTGGCGACTGTCCGCAGCGCTCTCGGCGACAAGCGTCGCAAGGCCGAGGGCGGCGATCTCCGATGCGACCTTGTCGGCATCGAAGGGCGTGTGCACCGCGTCCCGCGCCGTGGCGTGCGCAAGGGCAAAGCGCAGCGTCTCCGCCGTCGTCTGGGCCGAACCGGTCCGCCCGAGGCCGATGCGGGCCGGGGTGAGGGCGGCAAGCTCCTGCCAGATTCCGCGGCTCATGCGGCAAGCCCCGTCAGGTGGGCGAGGAGCGGCGCGCCGCCCTGCGGCAGCAGGCGGCTGTCCGGCCCGGTAATGCCTTGCGCCTGCAGCCAGGCCTCGAATTCCGGGGCGCGTTTCAGGCCGAGCACGTCGCGGATGTAGAGCTGGTCATGGAACGAGGTGGACTGGTAGTTCAGCATCACGTCATCCGCGCCGGGCACGCCCATGATGTAGCTGACGCCGGCCGCGCCGAGCAGCGTCAGCAGCGTGTCCATGTCGTCCTGGTCGGCCTCGGCATGGTTGGTGTAGCAGACGTCGCAGCCGAGCGGCACGCCCATGAGCTTGCCGCAAAAATGGTCCTCGAGGCCGGCGCGGATGATCTGCTTGCCGTCATAGAGATATTCCGGGCCGA
This sequence comes from Phreatobacter oligotrophus, assembly GCF_003046185.1. NCBI lineage: Bacteria > Pseudomonadati > Pseudomonadota > Alphaproteobacteria > Hyphomicrobiales > Phreatobacteraceae > Phreatobacter > Phreatobacter oligotrophus. Next base: position 335,857 of record NZ_PZZL01000004.1, on the reverse strand, counting down.
TGAAGCCGACGACGGTGTTGACCAGCAGCGGCTGGTAGGCGCGGGCGACGGCGTAGGCGCGGGCCTCCAGCGTCTGCTGGTCGACGCCGTGATGGGCGCCGGCCGAGAGTGCCGAACCCTGGCCGGTCTCGAAATACATGACGTTGTCGCCGAGCGTGCCGCGCTTCAGCGAACGGCCGGCCTCCAGCCCCTCCTGCAGCACGGCGAGGTCGATGCCGAAGGAGGTGTTGGCGTCCTGCGTGCCGGCAATCGACTGGAACACGAGGTCCACCGGTGCGCCGCGCTCGATCAGCTGGATCGAGGAGGTGACGTGGGTCAGCACGCAGCCTTGGGTCGGGATGTCGAAGCGGGCGATGAGCTCGTCCAGCAGCTTCAACAGGTCGCCGAGCACGGGCAGGCTGTCCGAGGCCGGGTTGATGCCGATGGTGGCATCCCCCGCGCCGTGCAGCAGGCCGTCGGCGATGGAGGCGGCGATGCCGCGGGCATCATCGGTCGGGTGGTTCGGCTGGAGCCGGACCGCCATGGTGCCGGGCAGGCCGATCGTGTTGCGGAACCGCGTCACCACCCGGCACTTGCGCGCGACCGCGATGAGGTCCTGGTTGCGCATGACCTTGGAGACGGCCGCCGCCATTTCCGGCGTGACGCCGGGGGCGAGCGCTGCGAGGCGCTCGGTGGTCGCCGCATCGGAGAGGAGCCAGTCGCGAAAGCCGCCGACGGTGAGATGCGCGATGGGTGCGAAGGCCGCTGCGTCATGGCGATCGAGGATCAGGCGGGTCACCTCGTCGGTCTCATAGGGGACGAGGGGCTCGGCCAGGAACAGCTTCAGCGGCTGGTCGGCGAGCACCATGCGCGCCGCGACCATTTCCTCGGCGGAGGTCGCGGCAATGCCGGCGAGCTGGTCGCCGGAGCGCAGCGGCGTCGCCTTGGCCATGAGGTCCTTCAGGTCGCGGAACAGATGGGTCCGCTGGCCGATGGTCTGGCGGAACGTCACGCGTGGCTCCTCATGGTCCCGTCTCCCCTGGGCCGCACAGCCCCGTCAAGGCGCCGGATGGTCGTCGATGAAGGCGGTGTGGCTCGTAACGCCCTCCGCCTTTCTCCAGACATGCAGCATGAACTGTGCCGGTTCGCGAATGAAGCGGTGGGGCGGGGTGGGATCAAGGTCCAGCGCGAAATCCACTGCGTTCGGCAGCATGCGCCTGTCGAGCGGCGTTCTGCGCCCCCGCTCCAGTCCGAGAACCAGACGCTTTCGGGCGCGCTGTCGCGTGAGGGCAAGCCTTGGTCGCATGGCGGCATGAGGGCGAAAGCCTATCCCTGATGATGTTTGAGGACGCAGGCTATTTTGCAGCTGAAGTCCGCGAGACGCCATATCCTTCCGGAAAGGATCGCAGGCCGGTGTCGATCAATGTTCGGCCTTACTGGTTTGACGGGCCGCAGTATTGCGCTTGGTCGCGTGACATTTTCCTCGACATGAGGACCGGTGGACTATCGGGCGTCCATGCAACGATCGCATATCACGAGAATTTCCGTGAAACCGTCGACCGGATCGTCGAGTGGAACCGGCTGTTTGCGCTGCATGGCGATCTGATCGCAAGAGCCCGTCGGCCCGCCGATCTTGAGGCGTCTGTCGCCTCGGGAAAGGTCGCGGTCATTCTGGGGGCGCAGAACCCCTCGGTGATCGAGGCGGACCTGGGGCTGGTCGAGGCCCTGTCGGACCTCGGCCTCTCGTTCATGCAGATCACCTACAACAACCAGTCGCTGCTCGGCGCCGGCTGGCAGGAGAGCGAGGATAGCGGTCTCACGCGCTTCGGCCGCGAGGTTGTGCGGGAGATGAACCGCGTCGGCATGGCCATCGACCTGTCCCATGCCGGCGAGCGCACAGCTGTCGAGACGATCGAAGCCTCCAAGCGGCCGGTCACGGTCAGCCATGCCAATCCGCGATGGTTCCGCGACACGGCCCGCAACGCGTCGGACCGGGTGATCGCCGCCCTGCGCGCCCATGACGGGCTTCTCGGCCTGTCGCTCTATCCCCATCACGTCAAGGATGGGTCCGATTGCAGCATCGCGGATTTCGCCGCGATGGTCGCCCGCCTTGCCGAGCAGATCGGCGTGGCCCGGATCGGCCTTGGGTCGGATCTCTGCCAGGGCCGTCCCGACGCGGCGGTTGCCTGGATGCGCGACGGGCGGTGGACCTTCACGACCGCCGCCAACCCCAATGGCCCGCCGGTCTTTCCAAGGCCGCTGTCCTGGTTTGCCTCCAACCGTGATTTTCCTGCGATCGCCGAAGCCCTGGCGGCGGTCGGTTTTGCGGAGGGCGAGGTCGCGGGGATCATGGGCGGCAATTGGCGGCGCTTTCTCGAGGCGGCCCTCACACCTGGCAGGACATGATGACGACGCTCTCCGCAGACGACCGCCTGTCGCCGGATGCCATCACGGCCGCGGCCGTCGCTGCGCTGAGGGCGCATGGGGCGAGCGCCGAGCAGGCCATTCCGCTGGCCGCGGCGATTGCCGCCGCCGAACGCGACGGCATCCGCTCGCACGGCCTCATGTACCTGCCGATCTATTGCGAGCATCTCACCTGCGGCAAGGTGATCGGCACGGCCGTGCCGACCGTCACCCGGGCCAAGGCGGCGAGCGTGACGGTCGATGCCGGCAACGGCTTCGCCCATGCCGCCATTGCGGCGGGCTTGCCCGTGCTTCTGGACGCGGCGCGCGAGGTTGGCCTCGCCGGCATGGCGGTGCGGCGCTCCTACAATTGCGGCATCCTCGGCCATCACGTGGAGGCCATCGCCGCTGCGGGCTTCGTGGGCCTTGGCTTCACCAATGCGCCGGCCTCGATCGCGCCGGCGGGTGGGCGCAAGCCGGTGGTGGGCACCAATCCCTGGGCGCTTGCCGTTCCGGACGGGGCAGGGGGCGCCCTGTTCGTCATCGACCAGAGCGCCAGCGTGGTGGCGAAGAGCGAGGTCGTGAAGCGGGCCAAAGCCGGCGAGCCGATCCCGGAAGGCTGGGCCTTCGACGCCCAGGGCCTGCCGACCACCGATGCTGCGGAGGCATTGAAAGGCACGATGGCGCCGTCCGGAGGCTACAAGGGGGTGGGCGCGGCCGTGCTGACCGAGGTCTTCGCGGCCTGCCTTGCGGGGGCGACCCTCGGCAAGGATGCGAGCCCCTTTTCCGGGCCCGTCGGCGGGCCGCCCGCGACCGGCCAGTTCTTCTTCGCCATCGATCCGGCTGCGACCTCCGGCGGCGTCTTCGGTGACCGCATCGTGGCGCTGGCGGAAGCGCTTGGCGCGGAGACCGGAGGCAGGCTGCCGGGCGCCCGCAAGAAGGCCGCGCGGGCCCGGCATGATGCCGAGGGGATCGCGGTCGATGCGGCCCTCAGGGTGACCCTCGACCGGCTGGCGAAAGGGCCCGCCGCATGAGGACGGCTGCCACAGGGTTGGACAGTCCCGCCGCCTCGGCGTCCCACGCGCTGGCCTTGCGCGCGCCTGACCAGGTGATGCGGCTCGAGCGGCTGGGCGCCGCCCATCCGACCCGACTGTCCTTCCTGCGCGCGATGTTGCGCCGGGCCTCGCGGGAGCAATGGCGCTTCTCCATTCCGCTCTGGGACCTTGATGCCGCCGGGCACGGGCGCGCTCTTCTCGCCATCGATACGCCCGAGCGCCGCTACACGCAGGTCTGCTTCTCCACCCCGCTCGCCGATGCCGATCGCACGGACCGCGTGATCGCCACGGCCTGGGATACGAGCTACGTGCTCTATGACGGCGAACCTGACAGCGCCGAGATCGCCCGCCTGGAGGCGAATGTTCCGCGCCAGGAGGCGGGGCGGTTCACGCCAAAAGACCTCATCCTGTCACGGGCGAACAAGAGCGTCCGGCTGTTCGAGCATGTCGTCGAGCGCCTCGCAGAGGGCCGCCAGCCGGACCCGGAACTCGTGGAAAGCGTCGGCTATCTGATGCGGACCACGGCCGTCTACGGCAACGGCAAGTTCGGCATTGCCGATCGCGACAGGATCGCCGGGCGCCCGGAATTCGCCGGGCCGTTTCGTGCCGAGATGCTGTCGGTGTGGCTGACGCGGGCCTTCACCGTGCGGCTCGCGGAGCATGTGGCCGAGCAGCGAGCGCCGGGCCGCGCCGCAAGGCTCGACCCGACGATGCGGCGGGCGCTGGGCGTCGGCAATTCGACCGGGCTCGGCATGGCGCCTTTCCTGGTCCGCCATCCGCTCCTCGTCCATCGCTGGCACTTCGCACGCGAGACGGCGCTGGCGCGGGTCCGCGCGCTTCGTGGGACGACCGCAGACCGTGTTGCCGGCTTCCTCTCAGCCTTGGCCGCGATGCGCGAGGATGTCCGTCGCTGGCGCACCGAGGATCCGGTCCAGGCGCCGCGGGTGGCGGTCCTCGCCGATGAACTGGCGCTGGTCGCCTCCCGCGCGCCGCACCTGCTGGCGGCGGGCGATGATCCCTGGAACCGCTTGTTCCTGTTCGGCGAAAGCGAACTGACCCTGGAGGGCCAGGAAGCCCTTGCCGCGCTCATTCTCGAGCCCCATGGCGATCTCATCGACGACCTTGCCGAGACCATGGACGCCGAGGAGGAGCCGTCGTGGCGGATCGACGGGACCATCAGCCTTGGCGCCATGGCCGCCCTCGTCGACGCAGCCTATGGCTGGACCGACCGGTTCGATTTCGCCGCGCCCGAGGCAACCGCACGGTTCTGGTACGTGTCGCAGGAAAAGCTTGAGCCGCGCCTCGGCGAGCGCGCGGACGAGGACGGGGCCGAGCTGGAGCAGCCCTTGGCGGTCGCCCGCGACATGGTGGCCTTCCGCCGGGCCCTGGCCGAAGCCGATCCGGCCGAGAGCCTTGCCCATTTCCTGATGCGCCATCCCGATTGGCGCCACGCCGCCCGGCGCGCCTTCATCGCAGCCGTGCATCCCTACAGCGAGGTGCGCGACAACCTGGTCAGCGCGGCCATGCGGCCGGTCGATCTCCTGCGCGCCAAGCTCGCCTTCTTCGGCGCCTCGCGGTTCGATCCGCGATCCGACCGCTGGCTGCGCATCTCGCTGTTTGCCGGCTATCCCCATCCCGACGAACTTGCGACGGGATCGTAGGGATGGACGGGCTTTCGCTCAACGAGGTGGAAACGCTCGCTGCGAAGGCCGCAAGGGGGGCAGGGCTGTCCTGGGGCCTCGCAGAGGATGTCGGACGCGCGGCGCGCCGCCTCGCTGCGGCGGGCCGTCCCTGGGCCAGCGCCGTGGTCGGACTGTCGACCAATCCACGTCCTGCGCTTGCTGGCGCGCGGCTTGCGGATGCGCCACCGCTCGGGTCAGTACAGGAACGGGGCCTCGGCTTTCCCGCCTTTGTCGCAGCCATGGCGGCGGCGGCCTTCAGGCCGCTGCGCTTTTCCTGGCCTGAGGCCGAGCTGGTCGTTGCCGACGGGCGGATCGCCATGGCGACAGGCCCGAGCCTGGACCATGAGGGACCGGTCGATCTGCTGGCCGAGCCCATTGCCGGACCATTGGCCGGGTTCATGCCGGCCCGCGAACCAGGTCTCCCGGATGCCGCCGTGCTGGCCCAGCTCGAGGCCCTCGCCTGGCTCACGGCCGTTCCGCCATCCGACCGCTCGCGCCTCGCGGGCGCCGGCGCGGGGCTCCAAGACAACGACTAGCGCAACGAAGGGGAAGTACCATGTCCAGCGCCACCTCTGCCATCTCGATGCGTGGCGCCGGCTACTACTCCGCCAATACAGCGGGCGCGAAGACGGTCATCGACAAGGCCGGCGACCTCGTCGCCGAGGCGATCGCCGCCCTGCCGGTCGAGACGGGTGCGGGCGCCTTTGCCCTGGCCGATTACGGCGCAGCCGACGGCGGCACCTCGCTTGACCTGATGCGGCGGGTCGTCGGGCTGGTCCGGAGCAGGGCGCCAAACCGGCAGATCGCCATCGGCTACACGGACCTGCCGCACAACGACTTTTCGGCGCTGTTCCGCCTGACCCAGGGGCTGCTTGGCGATGCGACCAAGACGCCGCTGGCCGCGACCCCCGAACTCTACATTTCCGGCGTCGGCACCAGCTTCTACCGCCAGCTCTTTCCTGATGCGACGCTCGATCTCGGTTTCTCCGCCACCGCCATGCACTGGCTGTCGAAAAAGCCGGGCCCCATCGCCGACCATGTGCAGGCGGTGGGGGCAAATGCCGCCGAGCGCGTCGCCTTCCAAGCGCAGGCGGCCGAGGACTGGGAGACGATCCTCGCCGCGCGCGCCCGTGAACTGAAGCCCGGCGGCAAGCTGGTGGTCGCCAATTTCTGTGTCGACGGGCAGGGCCGCTATCTCGGCAATACCGGCGGCGTGAACATGTTCGACACCTTCGCCAAGCACTGGCGGGCCCTGTGGACCGCGGGCCGCATCGGGGAGGCGGAGTATCGTGCCGCCACCTTCCAGCAGTTCTACCGGACGGCCGAGGAATTCGCCGCGCCGCTGAAGAACCCGGCCTCACAGGCGGCCAAGGCGGGGCTCCGGCTCGACCACGTCTCAACCCACGTGACCCGCTGCCCCTATGCGAAGGATTTCGAGCGCCACGGCGACGCGGCCGCCTTTGCGCGCGCCTATGTGCCGACGCTGCGCTCCTGGTCGGAGACGGTCTTCGCCGGCGCGCTCGACCCTGCCCGCCCTGCACCGGAGCGCGCCGCGATCGTCGACGCCTTCTACGGGGCCTATGAGGCGGAGGTCGCCGCGACGCCGGACGGTCATGCGATGGATTACGTCCATTGCTTCATGAGCATGACGAAAGAGAGCCGGGGCTGAGCCTGGCCGCTTGCGTGGGTCCGCCCGCCGGGCGGGCCTTCTTCCAGAACCCGAAGGGAAGCCAGCCAATGTCACGTCGCATGTTCCTGAAGGGCGCCGCCGTCGCCGGCGCCGCAACGCTCGCCGCTCCCGCCCTCGGCCAGACGGCCCAGGTGCGCTGGCGCATGGCGACGAGCTGGCCGAAAAGCCTCGATACGATCTACGGATCGGCCGCCGCACTCGGCGAAAGGGTGAGCCAGATCACCGAGGGCCGTTTCCAGATCCAGGTCTTCGCCGGCGGCGAGATCGTGCCGCCCCTGGCCGTGTTCGACGCGGTGAGCAACGGCACGGTAGAGATGGGCCATACCCTGTCGTCCTATTTCTTCGGCAAGAACTCGGCCTACGCCTTCGATGGCGGGCTGCCCTTCGGCCTGAACACCCGGCAGCAGCAAGCCTGGATGGTGGATGGCGGCGGCGCGGCGATGATGCGCGAGCTGTTCGGCAAGTCGAACATCGTGCCTTTCCCGGTCGGCAATGTCGGCGTGCAGATGGGCGGCTGGTATCGCAAGGAGATCAACACCGTCGAGGATCTGCAGGGCCTGAAGATCCGCATCGGCGGACTCGGCGGCTCGATCTTTCGCCGTCTCGGCGCCGTGCCGCAGCAGATCCCGGCGGGCGACATCTATCCCTCGCTGGAGCGCGGCACGATCGACGCGGCGGAGTGGATCGGCCCCTATGATGACGAGAAGCTCGGCTTCGGCCGGGTGGCGCGCTTCTACTACACGCCGGGCTGGTTCGACGGGGCGGCGCAGATCACCTCCTACGTGAATGCCGCCAAATGGGCCGAATTGCCGAAGCCGTTCCAGGCCGCCTTCGAGGCCGCGGCCAACGAGCAGGTGATGCAGATGATGGCCACCTATGACCGTCGCAATCCGGACGCGCTGAAGCGACTGGTCGCCTCCGGCGTGCAGCTGCGCGCCTTCCCGCGGCCGGTGCTCGAGGCCTGCTATCGGGCGACCGTTGCCCAGTGCGACGAGCTGGCCACGCAGAACCCCGATTTCGCCCGCATCTACACGGCCTGGAAGACCTTCCACGACGACCAGAACCTGTGGTTCCGCGTCGCCGAGAACACCCTCGACCAGTTCCGCTACTCGACGCAGGGCTGGGGCCGGAGCTGACGTCTCACAGCCCGTGCAGGGCGGCGCCGTCGCGCCGCCCGCCCAAGATCCGCGCTACAGCACCCGCTCCAGGAAGGCGCGGGTGCGCTCGTGGCGCGGGGCGGTGAACAGCGCGTCCGGCGCGCCATGTTCGACGATGACGCCGGAATCCGTGAAATAGACATGGTCGGCGACGTCGCGCGCGAAGGCCATCTCATGGGTGACGAGCAGGCAGGTCATGCCCTCCTCGACGAGGTCGCGGATGGTGACCAGGACCTCCTTCACCGTCTCCGGGTCGAGGGCGGCTGTCACCTCGTCGAAAAGCATCACCTCGGGCTGCATGCACAGCGAGCGGGCGATGGCGACGCGCTGCTGCTGGCCGCCGGACAATTCGCCGGGATACGCGTCCTCCTTGCCCTCCAGCCGCACCTTCGCCATCAGCGCGCGGGCGCGGGCCTCCACCTCGCGGCGGTCCTGCTTCAGCACCTGGATCGGCGCCATCATGACGTTTTGCAGGGCGGTGCGGTGGGGGAAGAGATTGTACTGCTGGAAGACCATGCCGACACGCCGGCGCAAGGCGATCTTGTCGAGCCGGGGATCGCCGACATCGGTCTCCCCGACATGGATCGAACCGGCCTCGAACGGCACCAGCGCGTTGATGCAGCGCAGGATGGTCGACTTGCCCGACCCCGACGGTCCGATGATGCAGATGGCCTCGCCGCGTGCGACCTCGAACGAGACGCCCTTCAGCACCTCGTTGGCGCCGAAGCGCTTCCTCAGGCCCTCGATGCGGATGAGCGGCGCGGTCATGTGGTCACCTGCCAGCGGCGCTCGAGGGCCTGGGTGGCGCGGGCGATCGGCCAGCAATAGACGAAGAAGGCAAGGAGAAGCGCGCCGTACATGGGGATGAGCAGATCGCCGCGCCGCTCGGCATTGAGCGCGCCGCGCGTCAGGGTCATCGCCTCCTCGACGCCGACCACCGAGGCCAGCGGCGTCGACATGACGAGGATGGCGTAGAGGTTCATCCAGGGCGGCGCCATCCGCTTGAGGCATTGCGGCAGGATGATCTCGCGCAGCGTCTGGCCGCGCCGGTAGCCGAGGCTCTCCGCCGCCTCCCATTGGCCGCGCGGGATGGACTGCACCGCGCCACGCACGATTTCCGAGACATTGGCCATGACGGGCAGGGTGAGCCCGATCGTTGCGCGCAGCCAGTTCGGCACGTCGAAGGTCTGCCCGAACACGGTGACGCGGAAGGGCAGGACGAAGATGCAGTAGAACAGCAGCACCAGCCAGGGCGCGTTGCGGAAGAACTGCGTCAGCGCCCAGGACCCGGCGCGCACCGGCGGCAGGAGCGAGATCTGCGCGAGGCCGAGGAACAGGCCGAGCATCGTGCCCAGCCCCATAGCGATCAGGGAGATGGCGACATTGAGCGCGAAGCCGCGCGAGATGAGCGGCGTCCATTTGAAGATAGTGGCGAGGACGCTCTCCTGGCCTGACGCCAGCGCCTGCGCCTCCGCGACGCCGGCCCAGAGGCAGAGGAGCGCGGCGAGGACGAGCATGGTCCGCCCGTCCAGCCGGACCACCGGCAGGGCGTAGCGTCGCTCCTCCTCGAGGCGGCGGGCAACGCGGGCCGCCGGCGGCAGCAGCACCGGAAAGGCGGCGTTGTCGGCGAGGGGGCGCCTCATGAGCCGTAGCCCGGCATGCGCATCGCCTCCTCCCAGCGCCGCATCATGAAGACGAGCAGGCTGACCAGGCCGATATAGAGGATCAGCAGGACGTTCATCATCTCCACGACATTGAGCGTGTCGGACCAGATCTGGTTGGCCACATAGAGCATTTCCGGCACGCCGATGGCGTAGGCGAGCGTCGTCGTCTTGATGAGGTTGACAAGGTTGTTGTTCAGCGAGGGCAGGCAGACGCGGAAGGCCAGCGGCAGCACGATGTGGACATAGGCGCGCGCCTTCGAATAGCCGAGGCTTTCGGCCGCCTCGATGGTGGAGCGCGGGATGGCCTCGATGCCCGAGCGAAAAATCTCGACGTTGAAGGCGCCGGCAAAGAACGAGAGGGCGACCAGGGCCCAGGTGAAATTCGAGACGAGGGGCGTCTCCATGCCGATGTCGTCGCGCACGCTCGGAGTGATGGAGCCGAGCGCGAAGAAGAAGAAATACATCTGCACGAGCGGCGGGGTGTTGCGGAAGAAGGCGATGTAGCCGTTCACCAGCCAGCGCAGCGGCGCGAAGCGCAGGGATTGGGCGAAGGCGCCGGCAATCCCGATGACCAGCGAGAAGACGACCGACAGGACGGCGAGCTGGACCGTGACGAGGAAGGCAGACCCGAACCGCCGCATGTCGAACGGGTCGTGGAAGATCGAGAAGTTCCACCCCGTCGTGGCATTCAGATCGCGGAAGAAGCCGGCGACGAGGTCCATCACGTGGGGCGCCGCATCCGGGCGCCGCTCAGTTGGCGATATGGTCCCTGAGGGCCTCGTTCATCCGCTTCAGGAACGGGCTCTGGGCGATACCTGCCTCCTTCTCCCAGCGAAGGAGGGCGCCCGAGCGGTGCCAGTGAGCGACCATGCCGGACATGAAGCGGCCGAAGGGCCCTTCGAGGTCGGCCAGCCGCACGGCGAGGCCCCAGGGCGTGTCGTTCTGCGAGGCGAGGGGCTGGTGATAGTCCTTCCAGCGGTCGCTCGCGAGCATGACGGCGATGAGGTTGTCGTCATAGATCCAGCCGAGGCAGCGGCGCTGCTCCAGGGCCGTCTCCACTTCGGCGATGCCGGTGAACGCCACGATCTCGACGCCGAAGCGCTCGGTGGCGGGGCGATTGTACCAGGCGCCCTGGATAGCGCAGAGCTGCCGGCCCCGCAGCTGGTTCCAGTCGGTCACGTTGACCGATCGCGGCATCAGGATGTTGAAGCCCGACGAGTAGTAGTTCGGATGGACGATGCCGACGACACGGCGGCGGTCGGCGACGTCGGACATGGTCGCAATCATCAGATCGATCTGGCCCTGGGCCAGGAACTGCATGCGATTGGCGGCGATGACCGGCGTGAACTCGGCGCGGACGCCCAGCGTGCGGGCGACGTCCCGCGCCATCTCGATCTCCAGCCCGACGAACTCGCCGGCCGGATTGCGGAACCCCCAGGGGCGGTAGTCGGCGCGAACCCCGACGCGAAGAACGCCCTCCCGCATGATCTTGGCGAGGGTGCTCTCGCCGGCTGGCGCGCCTTGCGCCGCGGCTGGCAGGCTGGAGGGCAGGGCGAGGCCGAGACAGACAAGGGCGCCCAGGGCGAGGCGGCGTGAGGCGGCGATGAGACGCATCGGATAACTCCCGGCTGGCAGGAGCGGGCGCCAGAAGGCGGGCCGCGCACATCACGATCATCGCCGTGTCGATGGCGGCGACATGCTCAGGCGCGACCTATTCTTGTCCCGGGGCGACGGGTCGCTGCTTCCCCACGATGCGCCGTCCCGCACAGGCGGCTCGCGACGGCTTTCACGCCCGCCGCCGCTCCCGCGTGGGTGGCAATCCGAACCGCGCACGATAGGCGCGCGAGAAATGCGGCGCCGAGACGAAGCCGCAGGCGAAGGCCACCTCGATGATCGGCAGGGCCGTCTGGGTGACGAGGTTGCGCGCCCGGTCGAGCCGGAGGTCGAGGTAGTGCTCGCGCAAGGTGCGGCCGAGATGCGCGCGGAACAGGCGTTCGAGCTGTCGCAAGGAGACACCGGCTGTCTCGGCCAGCGCCTCGCGGGCGAGGGGCTCCTCGAGGGCCGCCTCCATCCGCTCGAGCGCCGCCAGCACGGCGGGATTGGCGATGTCGTAGCGCTCGCGCAGGCTCATGCGCTGGGGCGCCGCGGACTGGCGGATCGTCGTGTGCAGGAACCATTCGCTGACGGCGCGCGCCAGCGGCCGCCCGTATTCCGCCGCGATGAGCGCGGCCATCATGTCGAGTGCGGCCGTCCCGCCCGAGGAGGTGCAGCGGTTCCGATCGATCTCGAACAGGTTGCGCGTGATGTCGAGGTTCGGGAATTCCTCGCGCAGGGCCGGGTCGTACTCCCAGTGAAGGGTGCACCGGTAGCCGGAAAGGAGCCCGGCGCGGGCGAGAAGGTAGGGGCCGCCCGAGACGCCGCCGATCCGGATGCCGCGATGGGCCTGGGCGCGCAGCCACGCCAGCGTTGCCTGATCGTCGAACAGGGTCGGATTGCCGCCCGCGCAGACGAACAGGTCGTCCACGTCGAGCGGGCCCTCGAGCCCTTGGTCCGGCACGATGGCGAGGCCGTTGGAGGCGAGGGCGGGGCGGCCGTCGGGCGAGACGTGCTTCCAGGTGTAGAGCGTGCGGCCCGCCAGGGCGTTGGCGGCGCGGTAGGGTTCCATCGCGCAGGAATAGGCGATCATCGCGAAATCCGGCGCCAGCAGGAAGCCGATGCGTCGCGGCGTGTCACGTGAGCCGGCGGGGACCGGGACGCGGCCTTGCACCACGGCGCGCGGGGCCGCTCGCGGATCGGGAGGGCCCGATACGATGTCGCGATTAGGCATGGTCGTGTCGGCTGAGGACATGTCGGCAGCGATCCTCATGGCAAGGTCCGGGTCAAGTCAACCGACGCCCGGAAAGCAACCGGCCCGATGTCCTATTCCGCTTTCGCGCTGCTGAAGAACGCGCTCTCGGGCAACCGGGGCTGGAAGCCGGTCTGGCGAGAGCCGGAGCCCAAGGCCCATTACGACACGATCGTCGTCGGCGGGGGCGGTCATGGCCTGGCGACGGCCTATTACCTCGCCAAGGAGCACGGGATCACCGACGTCGCGGTGGTCGAGAAGGGCTATCTCGGCTCGGGCAATGTCGGCCGCAACACGACGATCATCCGCTCCAACTACCTGCTGCCCGACAACACCCGCTTCTACGAATGGTCGCTGAAGCTGTGGGAGGGGCTGGAGCAGGACATCAACTACAACGCCATGGTGAGCCAGCGCGGCGTGCTGAACCTTGCCCATACCGACGCCCAGCGCGACGCCTATGCCCGCCGCGGCAACGCCATGCGGATCGCCGGGGCGGATGCCGACCTCCTGACCCGCGAGGAGATCCGGGCCATGGTCCCGCTCCTGGCGATGGACGATGCGCGCTTCCCCGTGAAGGCCGGGCTTCTGCAGCGGCGCGGCGGCACCGTGCGCCACGATGCGGTCGCCTGGGGCTATGCCCGTGCCGCCGACCAGCGCGGCGTGGATCTCCTCCAGAACTGCGAGGTGATCGGGATCCGCGTCGAGAACGGCGCCGTCAAGGGCGTGGAGACGACGCGGGGCTTCATCGGGGCGCGCCGGGTGGCTCTGGCCGCGGCCGGGCATTCCTCGCGGGTGGCGGAAATGGCCGGCCTGCGCCTGCCCCTTGAGAGCCATGTGCTGCAGGCCTTCGTCTCGGAAGGCGTCAAGCCGGTGCTGGACCAGGTCGTGACCTTCGGCGCCGGGCACTTCTACATCAGCCAGTCCGACAAGGGCGGCCTCGTCTTCGGCGGCGATATCGACGGCTATGCGTCCTACGCCCAGCGCGGGTCGCTGCCGATCGTCGAGGACGTCATGGAATGCGCCATGGCGCTGTTCCCGTCGTTCTCGCGCCTGCGCTACCTGCGGCAGTGGGGTGGCGTGATGGACATGTCCATGGACGGGTCGCCGATCATCGGCACGACCCCGATATCCGGGCTCTTCCTCAACTGCGGCTGGTGCTATGGCGGGTTCAAGGCCACTCCGGCGTCAGGCTGGTGCTTCGCCTGGACCATCGCCAAGGGCGAGCCGCATGCGCTGAATGCCGGCTTCCGGCTGGACCGCTTCGCGACCGGCCATGTCATCGACGAGAAGGGCGCCGGCGCCCAGGCGAACCTGCATTGAGGACGCGATGAGGATCCCTTGTCCCTTCTGCGGCGAACGCGGCTCGGAGGAGTTCGTCTCCGTCGGTCTCGTGCCGGGGCCACGTCCGCCGGCCGAGGCACCGCTATCCGCTTTCGTTGACTACCAGCACCTGCGGGACAACCCCGCCGGGACGGTGCGCGAGCATTGGCAGCACGTCTATGGCTGCCGCCGCTGGCTGGTGGTGACGCGCGATACCCGCAATCATCTCGTCGCGGCCGCCGAACCGGCCAGGAGCGCACCATGACCGCGGGCGCCCCCAATCGACTGGCCGCCGGCGGCCTCATTGACCGGGAGCGGCCCGTCGCTTTCCGGTTCGATGGGCGTAGCTACCAGGGCTTCCAGGGCGACTCGCTCGCCTCCGCGCTTCTCGCAAGCGGCGTGCGCCTGATGGGGCGCTCGTTCAAGCACCACCGGCCCCGCGGCGTCTGGGGCGCCGGCTCGGAAGAGCCGAACGCCCTGATGGAATTGCGGACAGGGGCAAGGCGCGAACCCAACACGCGCGCGACGCAGATCGAGCTGTTCGACGGGCTGGAGGCGGCGAGCCAGAACCGCTGGCCTTCGCTCAAGTTCGACGCGATGGCGGTGAACTCGCTGCTGTCGCCGGTCTTCGCTGCCGGCTTCTACTACAAGACCTTCATGTGGCCCGCCTCCTTCTGGGAGAAGGTCTATGAACCGCTGATCCGCCGCGCCGCCGGCCTCGGGCGGGCGGCTGAGGCGCCGGATCCCGACAGCTACGAGCGGCGGCGGCTGTTCTGCGATGTCCTCATCGTCGGCGGTGGAGCCACCGGCCTGATCGCGGCGCTGGCCGCGGGGCGGGCCGGAGCGCGGGTCGTGCTCTGCGAGGAGGAGCCAATCCTCGGCGGCCGGCTGAACTGCGAGACCGAGCGCCTCGACGGGCGCCCCGGCAGCGAATGGGTCCGGAGCATGGCCGACGAACTGGCGGCTCTCGACAATGTCACCCTGCTCACGCGCACCACCGTGTTCGGCCTGTTCGACCATGGTGTTCATTCCGCGCTTGAGCGGGTGGCCGACCACAAGCCCGAGCCGGACCCGTTCGAGCCGCGCCAGCGCTATTGGCAGATCGTGGCGAAGCGCACGATCCTCGCGGCCGGCGCCATCGAGCGGCCGATCGCCTTTCCGGGCAACGACCGGCCGGGCGTGATGTCCGCGGCGGCGGTGCGGGTCTATCTCAATCGCTATGCGGTGGCGCCGGGGCGGCGGATGGTGCTGTTCACCGCCACCGATGACGGCTGGCGCACGGCGCGCGATGCACTGGCCGCGGGCATCAGTCTTGAGGCCGTGGTCGACGTGCGTCCCGATGTGCCCGATGCCGTCCGGGCGCTCATCCCGGCCGGTTCCACGCGCGTCCTCGCCGGCGGCCGGGTGACCGGCACCCATGGCTATCTCGGCCTCCAGGCGGCTGACCTCGTGGATGCCTCGGGAAAGAGCCACCGCGTCGACTGCGACCTGCTGGCCGTATCGGGCGGCTGGAATCCGACGCTCCATCTGACGGCGCATCTCGGCCACAAGCCGCGCTGGGACGAGAGCAGGGCGGCCTTCGTGCCCGATGCGCTGCCGCCGGGGCTGTCCGCCGCCGGTGCGGCGAGGGGCGCCTTCACGCTCGGCGAATGCCTGAGCTCCGGCGCCGAGGCGGCTGCGGCCGCCCTGGGGGATCTCGGTTACCCCTCGCCCAATCTGCCGCTGCCGAAGACCGAGCGCGAAGCGGGCGGGCTTGCCGCCTTCTTCGCGGTTCCCGGCAAGAAGGCCTATCTCGACTTCCAGCACGACGTGACGGCTGACGATGTGGCGCTCGCCGCGCGGGAGGGGTTCCGGTCGGTCGAACATGCCAAGCGCTACACGACCATGGGCATGGCGACGGACCAGGGCAAGACATCGAGCGTCGCCGGTCTCGCCGTGCTGGCGGAGGCGACCGCGCGCACCATCGCCCAGACCGGCACGACGGTGTTCCGTCCGCCCTATACGCCGGTGGCGATCGGCGCCATCGCCGGCAGCCATCGGGGCCGGCATTTCCGCCCGACGCGGACGACCCCGCTCCATGATTGGGCCTGCGCCAACGGGGCGAGCTTCGTGGAGGTCGGCCCCTGGCTGCGCGCCGAATGGTATGCGCGGCCTGGCGAGAAGGGCTGGCGCGATTCCGTTGACCGGGAAGCGTTGGCCGTGCGCGCTGGCGTCGGTGTCTGCGATGTCTCGACCCTCGGCAAGATCGAGGCCGTGGGGCCGGGCGCGGCCGCCCTGCTCGATTTCGTCTACGCCAACACGATGTCGAGCCTGAAGCCTGGCCGCCTCCGCTATGGGCTGATGCTGCGCGAAGACGGCTTCGTGATGGATGATGGCGTGGTGGCGCGCCTTGCCGAGGACAGGTTCTTCATCACCACGACGACGGCCAATGCCGGCAAGGTGATGCAGCATCTGGAATTCTGCCACCAGGTGCACAGGCCGGACCTCGACGTGTCGTTCCTGTCGGTCACCGATCGCTGGGCGCAGATGTCGATCGCCGGGCCGCGCTCGCGTGACCTCCTGGCGTCCATCGCGCCGGGGACCGACGTCTCGGACGCGGCCATGCCGCATATGAGCATGCTGGAGACGGTGATCTTCGGGGTCCCGGTGCGGCTCTACCGCATGTCCTTTTCCGGCGAGCGCGCCTACGAGATCGGCGTTCCCGCCGATCTTGGCCATGCCTTCATGGAGCGGCTGATGGAGGCCGGGGCCCCCTTCGGCCTGACCCCCTATGGCACCGAGGCTCTCGGCGTCCTGCGCATCGAGAAGGGCCATGTGGGCGGCGGCGAGATCAACGGGCAGACGACGGCCGGTGACCTGGGCCTTGGCGGCATGATGGCCAAGGGCAAGGACTTCATCGGCCGGGCCCTTGCCGGTCGCCCGGCGTTGGTCGATCCCATGCGGCCCGGCCTCGTTGGACTGAAGCCGAAGGACCCGGCGGCGACCCTGCGGGCTGGCTCGCACCTGCTGCCGCCGGACGTGGCGCCCTCGATCGAGGCCGACCAGGGCTATGTCACCTCCGCCTGCTTCTCGCCGACGCTGTCCTCCTCCATCGCGCTGGCGCTGATGAGGGGAGGGCGGACGCGCATCGGCGAGACGGTCCGCGCCTTCGATCCTGTCCGCGGCGGCGATGTCCTGTGCGACGTCGTCCACCCGGTCTTTGTCGATCCGGAAGGGGGGCGCGCCCGTGGTTAGTGTCGAAGCCTCCGCGCCGCTGCTGCCGCGCAGTCCATTCGCTGCCCTGATCACACCGGGTGTCCACGGCCGGCCGGGGCAGGGCGGATTGGTGATCGAAGACGTCTCCCTGCGCGGACTGGCCTCTGTCGTGCTCGCGGCCCCGGCGCCTTTCGGCGCGGTCCGGCGGGGGAACGCCACCTATGTCACGACCCAGCCGGACCAGACGCTGGTGGTCGGCGACCCTGGCGCCATGCTGGATCTCCAGGCTTTGGATGGTCCGGTCACCGACCTTACCGGATCGCGCGCCATTCTGCGTGTGTCCGGTCCGGCCTGGCGTGAGGCTCTTTCGGCCGTTCTGCCGATCGACCTGCATCCGAGCGCGTTTGGTCCCGGCGCGGCGGCTGCCACCTATGCGGCGCATCTGTCGATGCTGGTCTGGCGCGCCGACGCAGCCGAGGCCGTGGAGATCGCGGTGTACCGGTCCTTTGCCGGGGCGCTGCTCCATGCCGTGGAGGCTGCGGCAGCCCCTCATGGCTATGTGACGCGCTAGCCTGGCGTCGGCGCCGGTCTGGGACGAGCGCATGATCGTCAGCGGCTGCGGATGATCCGCGTCGTCCGTTCGATATGGGCCCGCATATGGCGCTCCGCCGCGGTCGCGTCCCTTGCCGCCAGGGCCTCGAGGATCAGGGCATGGTCGGCATTGCCCTGCGCCATCTGCTCGGCCGACGACATGCGCACCACGTCGCCGTTGAAGTAGAACAGGCCCGTCGCGTCGATCGCGTCGACCAGCTTCGGATTGCGGGCCGCGGCGATGACCGCGTCGTGGAAGGCCCGGTTGGTGCGCACGCGGGCCTTCTCGTCCTGCGGATCCAGCGCCAGACGCTCCGCATGGATGGCGAACAGCTGCGCGAGGTCGTCGGCCGTGGCGCGTTGGGCCGCCAATCCCGCGGCGAAGCCCTCCAGCGCGGCGCGAACCTCCGCATTCAGGGTGAGGTCCTCAAGCGAGAACTCCCGAACCGCCCAGCCACGCTTGCGCGGGACGATCAACCCGGCGGCCGCCAGCCTCTGCAGGCTCTCGCGCACCGGCGTACGGCTGACACCGAGGCGTTCGGCGATATCGGCCTCGATCAGCGGCTCATTGGGACGCAACTCGCCCGCAATGATCGCCTGCCGGACGCGATCGAACACCTCTCCTGACCGGCGTTGCGGCGGCAGCGCGGCGGCGCCTGGCGTCGTGACCGATAGCGAACGCACCTCGGACATCTCCCTTCATTGACACCTCCGTAACACGCATGCGAGTTTGCATGCAAACAAGAATGCAAACGCTTGGAGCGTTCGTTGACGACGCGCCATGGGGCGGGAGATGTCCGATGCAGGTCTATGACGGGGGACGGTTCGGCACGCAGGATCCCGGATGTGCCGGGCTCATCGCCCATATCGGCCACAGCGATTTCGGGTCGCAATTCCTGACTTTCGCGCGGTCGGCCCTCGGCACGGACCATGTCACCGCCTTCGCCACGACCCACTGCGGGACCATCCAGACCGTCCTGGCGGAGAACCTTGGGCCCCGCCGCGTGGCCCGGACGGTCGCCGACCGCTACATCCGCCGGCACTGGAACAACGATCCCGTCACCCGGCTGCTGGCCGGTCCCGCGGCGCGGGATGGCCGCATCATCGTCGATATCGACGCTGCCGATGTGGAGAAGGGCGACTATCGCCGGGAATGCTACGCCGAGATCAACCTCGACCACCGGCTGTCGGTCGCGGAGAAGCGCAACGGCCGGACGATGCGCCTCAGCGTCTATCGCGCGCGGGATGACGATTTCCGGCAGGAGGACGTCGCCCGGCTCGGGCAGATGGCCGATCTGCTGATGGCCTTGCTGTGGCGGCACGACGAGGCGGTCTCGGCCGAGGGTTCGCGCGGCGTTGATGACAATCTCGACGCGCGCATCCAACGGCTCGAACCGGGCCTGACCGAGCGCGAGCGACAGGTCTGCGCCCTGATCGCGCAAGGGGTGACATCGGAGGGCATCGGGCTGCGTCTCGGTATTGGCCTGAACACCGTCCTGACCTATCGCAAGCGCGCCTATGCCCGGCTCGGCATCTCCTCGCAGAATGAGCTGATGCGCCGCCTGATGATGTGATGGCCCGCCGGCCGCCACGCGCTGGCCCCCGCCCTTGTCCCCAGCCGCTGTGACAGCGCCGGGAGCCTTCCGGTGCGACACTGCCGGGCGTTTCCGAAGCACCCCGAGAGCGTCGTGACCGACAGCCCCATTGATGAGACCCATGCTCCCGAACGCCGCAGCTGGGTTGCCTCCGCCCATGATCCCCGGACCGATTTCCCGCTGCAGAACCTTCCCCTCGGCGTGTTCCGGCCGAAAGGCGCTGCCGAGTTCCGCATCGGGGTCGCCATCGGCGACCGCATCCTGGATCTCGCGGCAATCGCGACGCAGCTGGCCGACGAGGTCGATTCCGCCGTCACGGTGCTGACCGCGCCGTCGCTCGGGCCGCTGATGGCGCTTCAGCCGTCGGCGTGGAGGGCTTTGCGCCGCGCTCTGGTCCAACGCCTGGAGGCGGGATCGCCGCACCAGTCCGCGCTCGAGCCCTTCCTGTTCAGCATGGCCGATGCCGAGATGCGGCTGCCCGTCCGTCCCGGCGGCTTCATCGACTTCTTCGCCTCGATCCAGCATGCGACCAATGCGGGGCGCCTGTTCCGGCCGAATGCGCCGCTCCTGCCGAACTACAAGCACGTGCCGATCGCCTATAACGGGCGGGCCTCGACCATCAGGGCGGATGGCGCCGACATCCGCCGCCCGAATGGTCAGAGGCGCCGGGAGGGTGAGGAGACGCCGTCATTCGGCCCTAGCCTGCGGCTCGACTACGAGATGGAGCTCGGCATCTTCCTCGGCGGAGGCACCGCGGTCGGCGAGACCGTCACCATCGACGCGGCGTGGCAGCATATTTTCGGCTTCTGCCTCCTTAACGACTGGTCCGCCCGCGACATCCAGGCGTGGGAATACCAGCCGCTCGGACCGTTTCTCGGCAAGAGCTTCGCGACCTCGGTGTCGCCATGGATCGTGACAGCCGAGGCGCTGAAGCCGTTTCGCGTGCCGGCCGCCGCCAGGGCGGCGGATGACCCGGCGCCGCTTCCCTACCTGCTCGACCCCGCGGACCAGGCCATGGGGGGCCTCGACATCACCCTGTCCGCCTGGCTGCGGACGGCTGCCATGGCCGCCGCCGGCCATCCCGCCGAGCGTCTCGGCACGGCCTCCGCGGCGGGGCTCTACTGGACGCCGGCGCAGATGGTCGCGCACCAGACGAGCAATGGCTGCAGCCTGGAGGCCGGCGACCTCTATGGCACCGGAACCATTTCCGGCGATGGTCCGGATTCCCTCGGCAGCCTGCTCGAGATCACCCGGGGCGGCAGCGAGCCGAAAACACTGGCCAATGGCGACAGCCGCCGTTTCCTCGAGGATGGAGACGAGCTGTCCCTCACGGGACGATGCGAGAAGCCCGGCTTTGCCTCTCTCGGCTTCGGCACCTGTCGGGGCACGGTCCTACCGGCGCTGCCGGTCGGCACCTGACGACCATGTCCCCATCGCTTGGGACAGAGGGATCCCGGCGAAACCTGTAGACTGACGCCACAAGGGCCATGAGCCGCGAAGCCGGGTCACCGGAACGATCAGGGAGAGACGCAGTGAGCAGCTTGCGACAGGGCGGGCAGGGCGAATATCCGCTCCGCGGACGGATCGCGGTGGTGACCGGCGGCAGCAGCGGCATTGGGGCCGCCACCGTCCAGCGGCTCGCCGCGGCCGGGGCCACGGTCGTGGTCGGCTACAATGCGGGCCAGCAGCGCGCCGAGGCGCTCATCGCCCAGCTGCCCGGCCAGGGCCATGTCGCCCTGCATCTGCCGATGGAGGACAGCGCCGCCATCGTCGCCGCCGCCGAGGCCGTGCGCGCGGCCTTCGGCAAGGTCGACGTGCTGGTCAATTCCGCCGGCGTGACCCGCGCCGTCCCGCATGCCGACCTCGACGCCCTCGACGATGCGACCTTCGACCGGATCCTGCTGACCAATGTCCGCGGCCCCTTCGCGACGATCCGCGCCTTTGCCCCGCTGCTGCGGGCGAGCGGCGATTCCGTCGTGATCAACGTGTCGTCGCTGTCGGGAACGACGGGGCTCGGCAGTTCCATCGCCTACTGCGCCTCCAAGGGCGCGCTCGACACGATGAGCCTGTCCCTGGCCCGTGTTCTGGCCCCGGAAACGCGGGTCATCTCCGTCGCGCCGGCGGCGGTGGCGACCGATTTCGTGCCGGGCCGCGGCCGCGAGACTGTCGAGAAGCAGGCCGCCAGCACGCCGCTGAAGATCGTGACGGAGGCCGACGACGTCGCCCTCGCGATCCTCGCCGCCATCACGCATCTGCGCCTGACGACCGGCAGCGCCATCGTCGTCGACAACGGGCGCCATCTCTAGCGCCGACGCCGCCCCAGACAGAGGAGAGACAGCCGTGAACGCCGTTCCCACCTTCGCGCCGAGCGAGGCGGTCCTGTCGCCGCGCGACGGCTCCATCGCCTACATGACCGGCTTCGAGAATTCCTTCGCCACCGAGGCGGTCGAGGGCGCCCTGCCGATCATGCGCAACTCGCCGCAGAAGGCGCCGCAGGGCCTCTATGCGGAGCAATTGTCCGGCTCGGCCTTCACCGCTCCGCGCCACGCCAACAAGCGGACCTGGTTCTACCGGATCCGGCCCTCGGTGAAACATGGTCGCGGCTTCCGGCAGGTCGACCATGGCCTGATCCGCACGGCGCCCTGCCGCGATGAGAGTTCGCTGCCCATCGCCCAGATGCGCTGGCATCCCATCGCCATCCCCAGCGAGCCCTGCACCTTCCTGTCGGGCCTGCGTACCATCTGCACCGGCGGCGACGTCCATATGCAGGCCGGCATGGCAAGCCACGTCTATGTGGCCAACCAGTCCATGGGCGACGACTATTTCTACAATTGCGACGGCGAGATGCTGCTCGTGCCGCAGGAGAACAGCATCCGGGTGTTCACCGAATGCGGCATTCTCGATGCGGCGCCCGGCGAGATCGTCATCGTTCCGAAGGGGATGAAGTTCAAGGTCGACCTGCCCAACGGCCCGGCGCGCGGCTATGTCTGCGAGAATTACGGCTCCTACCTGACCCTGCCCGAGCGCGGCCCGATCGGCGCCAATTGCCTCGCCAATCCCCGCGATTTCCTCGCTCCGGTGGCTGCCTTCGAGGACAAGGAGCGGCCCTGTCGCATGTTCGTCAAGGCGCTGGGGAAGCTCTACGTGACCGACCTGCCGCAGTCGCCGCTGGATGTCGTGGCGTGGCACGGCAATTTCGCACCGGTGAAGTACGATCTGCGCCGCTTCTCGCCGGTGGGGTCGATCCTCTTCGACCATCCCGATCCGTCGATCTACACCGTCCTCACCTCGGCCTCCGACACGCCGGGAACGGCCAATGTCGACTTCGTCATCTTTCCCGAACGCTGGATCGTGATGGAGAACTCGTTCCGCCCGCCCTGGTACCACATGAACGTCATGAGCGAGTTCATGGGCCTGATCTATGGCGTCTATGACGCCAAGCCCGGTGGCTTCGTGCCGGGGGGGATGAGCCTGCACAATGCGCTGATCGCCCACGGCCCCGATGCCGAGGCCTTCGAGAAGGCATCCAACAAGCCGCTGCATCCGGAGAAGCTGTCGGGGACCATGGCCTTCATGTTCGAGACGCGCTTTCCGCTCAGCCCCACCGCCTATGCCTCCAGCCTCGACCTCATGGACGGCGCCTATCCGGATTGCTGGGATCGGATCGAACGCGCCTTCGCGCCGACCTGAGACTCCGCTGCGCCAGGGCGCCGCACATCAAGACGAGAGCGCGCCAAGACGCTCCCGACCGTCACGCATCCAAGGAGCCCCCGATGCCTACACGCCGCGCGGCCGTGGCCGCCCTTCTCTCCACCGGCCTCCTGCCCCGGATGGCCTCGGCCCAGGCCTGGCCGCGGCGTCCCGTGATGCTCATGCACGGTTTCGGCGCCGGCGGTAACGCCGACTCCATCTCGCGCGTCGTCGCCAACGCGCTCTCCCAGGATCTTGGCGAGCAGGTGGTGGTCGAGGCCAAGCCGGGGGCCGGCGGCAATCTGGCCTCCGAGCAGGTCGCCCGCGCCACGCCCGATGGCCACACGATCATCCTGCTCACCGGCGGCCATGCCGTTTCGGCGGCCCTCTACAAGAGCCTGCGCTTCAATCCGGTCGATGATTTTGCCTTCGCCTCGCTGGTGGCAACCTTTCCCTTCGTCATCGCAGCCCGGGCCGACAGCCCGATCCAGTCGATCGCCCAGCTTGTGGAGGCGGCAAGGCGCGAGCCCGGCAAGCTGACCTTCTCGTCCGTGGGATTCGGATCGACGCAGCACCTCGCCGGTGAGCTCTTCGCCGAGACGGCCGGCATCAAGCTGACGCATGTTCCCTATCGCGGCGGCATGCAGCCCCTCAGCGACCTGATGTCCGGCCGCATCGACCTGATGGTTGATTCCATCACCGTCACCGGCGCGGCGATCCGGGCCGGGACGATCCGCGGCCTCGGCGTGACCAGCCGCGAGCCCTGGCCGGCGCTGCCTGAGGTGGTGCCGATCGCAACCACGCTGCCGGGCTTCGAGGTTCGCTCATGGATCGGCATCGCGGCGCCGGCCGCGACCCCCGCACCGGTCATCGCCCGGCTCGAGGGCGCCATCAACAAGGCGCTGCTGTCGGCGCAGGTGCGCGAGCAGCTCGGTTTCCTCGGCGTGAAGCCCGAGGGCTCGACGCCGGAGGGCATGAAGGCCTTCGTCGTCGGCGAGATCGAGCGCTGGAAGCGCGTCGTCCGGGCGTCCGGGATCGAGCAACTCTAGCACGAGAGGCGACCGGACGCGCGCATCCGGCCGTGGCGGCCAGCGCCCATCGGGAGGCGTGGAGCGTCAGCCCTTCCACACTTCCATCGTGGCGAGGGCGCATTCATGCATGACCGTGAGGGCCCTCTGCGTCGCGGCCGTGCCGATCACGAAGGGGTTGGGGCGGCCGTCTCCCATGCGCCCCAGCTTGTCGACCGCCTCGTCGTAGATCGGATGGTTCGAGATGAAGACATCCATGCCCTCGCGCCCGGCGCGGTCGCGCACGCGCGCGGTGCCGTCGATATAGGCCTGGAGCCTGACGAGGCGATCAGGGCGGCGGCCGAAGTTGAAGGCGGTGCCGCCCCAGAGCAGGGCGCGGTGGGTGCGGGCGCCATCGCGCACGTCGAAGGCCAGCGAGATGGTGCCCATGGTGTGGCCGGGGGTGAGGATGACGGCGACGCTGGTGTCGCCCAGGCGCAGGACGCTGCCGTCCTCGACCGCCATGTCGCGCTGCGGCGGCCGGCCCCAGTCGGGCCGGTCGAACTCGAGCTGGGTCTCCATCATGGTCCAGTCGAGGGATGAGGCGACGATCCGCGGCGCGTAGCGGCGCTTGAGATAGCCGACGCCGCCATAATGGTCGCCATGGCCATGAGTGACGATCACCATCTTGATCGCGGCCGGGTCGAGCCCCAGGCGCCGCATGCCGGCATCGATGATGTGTTCGGCCTCGTCGTCATTGTCCATGGCATCGATGAGGATGATGCCGTCGGAAGTCACGAGCGCCCAGGCGCTGACCCAGCGGCTGCCGACGAAGAACAGGTTGTCGAAAGCCTTGCCGGGGGGCGGGGCCGGCAGGCGCATCAGTTCATCCGGCGACATCGGACGGGCCCCGGGCGTCGGAGCGACGATCTCCGACAGGCGCAGATAGGAAAGAAGATCATCGCCCGCCGCGGCCCGCGCCGCCGCGAGGTGCCGCTGCACGGCGGCCGACTGGGCTTTGGCAGGATCCGCCGGCAGGGCCGCCATGGCGCAGCAGGCGCAGGCCATGGCGAGGAAATCCCGCCGGCTTGGGTCGACCGCCTCGGCGCGCAGCGGGAGGGATGGCGGCTTGCGGAACAGCATCGCAGGGTCCTCGGTGATCGATGCGCGGAAGGGGTCACGATGCGCCGGCGGCATGGCGGGCGTCCAGAGTGAGGTCTGGTCCGCGGCGATGCAACCGGCGCCAGGGCCATCAGGCCTCTGCGACGTAGACACCCTTGGTGCCGGTGGGGTTCGGGCCCTCGGCCGGTCCGATGAAGTGCTCGAACTGGGTCTTGAGGCGCTCGACGCGCGTCCGGTCCTTCATGAAGACGCGGAACCGCAGCGGGTCGGTGTTGAAATTGCCGATCGGCCCGACATTGCCGGCGGCCGGCACGTCGCGCCGCACCGACCACTGGGTCGTGCGGGAGACGGTCGCGTCACGCGAGGCCATCCAGCTCACATAGAGGCGCGCGGCCTCTTTGTGGCGGGCTTCCCTGAAGATCGCACCGGTCTGCGGCCAGGACAGGAAGACGTCGTTGCGCGGCAGGATGAACCGCGACGGGGCATTGGCGGGCGGTGCGAAGGTGCCGGAGGCCGTGAAGGTGACGGCGCGCTTGCCCTCGTTGACGGCGATGCGAGCCGGCACCGTGCCGCGGATCCACAGCACATCCTGGCGCATCAGCCGTTCCATGTAGTCCCAGCCATGGGCCTGCACGATGCGGTCGAACTGGTAGAGCACGGCGTCATCGTCATGGGGATAGGTGAGCACGATCCGGCCCTTGAGCCGGGGATCGAGATAATCGACGGCATCGCGCGGCGCCTCGTTCTCCCCGATCATCGCGGGATTGTAGCTGTTGCTGAAGGCGATGACGCCGATGCCGGCAAAGGCGCCGTCCGGGTCCTTGTAGCCGGGCGCGATCGCATCCCAATCGAGCGGCTTGTAGGCCAGCAGCTGGCCCTCGTCCTTCCACCGGTCGAAATCCTGCAGCGTCTGCAGCACGGCGACGTCGGCTTCCAGCCGCCCGCGGGCGAGCTGAAGGTCGATGCGGGCATCGTGATACTTGCTCAGATCCGTGACGATCTTGATCGACATGCCGGGGAAACGGGCCATGAAGGCGCGTTCGACACCGGCATAGGCATTGGGAATGTCACCGCCGGCATAGACGACGAGCTTGCCGCCCTCGGCGAGGGCCGCACGGTGGATCTCGTCGAGGCTGCGGGTCTCGACATCGGGAGCGGGCCGCAGCGGCACCGGATCCGCCTTCAGCCGCGCGGCAGCGAGGAGGACGGGGGCGCTGACGGCATAGCCGAGCAGGCGGCGGCGGTCGGGGGCAGAGGGCGTTGGGCGGGTCACGAGGCGTCTCCGTGGGATGGTCCCGGCGATATCCTGCGAAACGCTGTGAGACACAAACCACAGCCGATTGATAAATTATATCCGTATGAGATACAATCTAGCATGGATCGTCTGGCCGAACTCGAAGCCTTCGTGCGCACCGTGGACCTCGGCAGCCAGGCCGCCGCAGCCGATGCTCTCGGCCTGTCGCGCATGGCGGTCAGCCGGCTTGTCCGGCAGATCGAGGGGCGGGTGGGAACCCAGCTGCTCTACCGGACGACCCGCCGGCAGACGCTGACGGAAGCGGGCGCCCGATTTCTCGCCGAGGCGCGCAGCCTGGTCGACCGCTATCGCGACCTCACGAGTGCCTCGTCGGCGCCGGGCGACAGCATCAGCGGCACCTTGCGGATCAGCGCGCCGGTGTCCTTCGGCTCGCGGCATGTGATGCCGCTGCTGCCGGCCTTCGCCGCTCTCTATCCCCGCGTGCTGTTCGACGTCGTGCTCAGCGACCGGCAGGTTCACCTGGCCGACGAAGGGTTCGATCTCGCCATCCGCATCACGGCCGAGGGCGGCTCGCCGGTCCGGGCGACGCGGCTTGCCACCTCCCGGACGATCATCTGCGCCGCGCCTTCCTATATCGCCGCCCATGGGCTGCCGCTGGTCCCGGCGGACCTCGGGCAGCACAACTGCCTGCGCTACGCCTATAGCGCGGAGACCAGCACCTGGCCGCTGGTCGATGCCGCGGGCGTGGTGACGAAGGTCGAGCCGCGGGGGAACCTCGTCTGCAACAACGGCGATGCGCTGCTTGCTGCCGCCATTGCGGGGCAGGGCATCATCCAGCAACCGGCCTTCATCGTCGCACCGGAGATCCGGGCGGGCCGCCTGATGCGGCTGCTCGGCCAGTACCGGACCCGCGAACTGACCATCTCCGCGGTCTATGCGCCGGCGGCGCGGCCCCAGGCGAAGATCCTGACCTTCATCGATTTCCTCGTCGATCGCTATGCCGGCGAGAGCTTCTGACGGTATCGACAGTGGCAGGTCCGCGGCCGGTCCTCGGCCGCGGCGGCCGGTCGGGGGCGGCGGTTACTGCACCACCAGCTTCAGTTCCGCGATGAGCGGGCGGACGCCGTCGACCTGGCGGCGCAGGACCGTCAGGAACTCCGCCGGGGTCGAGCCGATGGGGTCCGCGCCGAGCGACTGCAGGCGCGCACGCAGGTCCGGTTCCTGCATCGCACGCTTCACGCCGGCCTCCAGCTTGTCGACGATGTCGTCCGGGGTCGCGGCCGGCACGAAGAAGCCGTTCCAGCCCTGCATTTCCATGTTGGGGAAGCCCAGTTCGCGAACGGTCGGAACATCCGGCAGCGCGGTGGGCCGGGTGGTCGAGAGCGTCGCCAGCGGCCGGACGGCCCCCGAGCGGATGAACTCCAGCGAGGTGGACAACTGGTCGCCGCCAAGGTGCAGGCGTCCGGCCACGAGCTCCTGGAGGAGTGGCGCTGCCCCGCGGAAGGGCACGTGGTCCAGCTTCAGCCCGGAATCCCGCTTGAACACCTCCATGGCGAAATTCATGACGCTGCCGGGGCCGGTTGACCCGTAGAGCGCCGGGTCGCCGGACTGGCGGGCCGCGGTCACGAAGTCGGCGAGGGTGCCGGGAGGGCTGTTGGCCCGGCCGAGCACGATCATCGGCACATGTGCTGCGAGCGACACGGGACGGAAATCGCGGAACATGTCGTGGGTCGCGCGCCCGGCGATCTCCAGCGACACGCTGGTCGTCGAGAAGGTCAGGTTGTGGAACAGCAGCGTGTAGCCGTCGGGGGCCGCCTTGGCGACGCGGTCCGCGCCAAGCGATCCGCCGGCGCCGCCGACATTCTCCACGACGAAGGGCTGGCCCCAGTAGGATTGCAGCCGCTCGCTCACCAGGCGCGCCAGAAGATCCGTCGTGCCACCGGCGGGGAAGGGGACGATCACCCTCACGGCGCGGTTGGGGTAGCTCGTCTGTCCGGCGGCGGTCCCTGCCGCTGCCACAGACATCAACGCACTCGCGACAAAGCTCCGCCGGTCAAGGCGCATGGCATCCTCCCTGATTTTCAGCTCCTGTCCCGGAGCTTGACCCCAGCCAATCACGAAAGCGGCTGGTCTTGAAGCCGCGTCTTTTGCACACTGGGCAGGACAGATCAGCGCGGATGCCGCGGCCTCAGGCTGCGCCGTCCGACGCAGGTTTGCGCGACAGGACAATCAGAGGTGCCAGACGGCGGCCGCAAGGCCGCGGAAGGCATCCGGATACGAGGGTGGATGAATGCCGACGATCGGAGTGGCCGGGCTTGGCCGGATGGGCGCCGCCATGGCGCAGCGCCTCATCGAGACCGGCGCGAGCGTGGTGGTGTGGAATCGCAGCGCCGAGAAATGCGAGCCGCTGAGGGTCCGGGGTGCGACGGTGGCCGCATCGCCGGCAGCCCTTTCGAGCCTCTGCGACGTGATCATCACGATCCTCACCGATGCCGAGGCGATCGAGACCGTCTATCGCGGCCGCGACGGCCTGCTCTCAGGCGCCGTCGCGGGCAAGCTCTTCATCGAGATGAGCACGGTCCGCCCGCAGACGGAGCAGGCCCTCGCGCGGGATGTCGCCGCGGCCGGTGCGGCCTTCGTCGAATGCCCGGTGGGCGGCACGGTCGGGCCTGCCCTCAAGGGCCAGCTCATCGGCTTTGCCGGCGGTGACGCCGCGGCGGTCGAGCGGGCGCGGCCGGTTCTCGAGGCGCTGTGCCGCCGCTTCGACCATGTGGGCGAGGTCGGCGCCGGCTCCAGCTTCAAGCTCGCCATCAACCTGCCGCTCGCGGTCTATTGGCAAGCGCTCGGGGAGGCCTTCGCCCTGTGTGAACATCTCCCCATCGACCGTGCCAAGATGATCGAGATCTTCCAGGAGACCTCGGGTGCCCCGAATGTCCTGAAGGCCCGGGGCGCGACCGTGGCCGAGGCGCTCGGCGGCAAGGCGCTCGGCCCCGGGTTCTTCGATTGCGACGGCATGCGCAAGGACCTGCGCACCATGATCGCCGAGGCCGGCTCCAAGGGATACCAGCTGCCCGTCGCCGGGGCTGCGCTTGCGGTGTTCGACGAGGCCAGCGCCGCAGGATGGGGCGGCAAGGACTGCATGGAAATGCCGACCTACACCGTCAAGCGCGGCGCCTGATCCCAAGTCTCGGAGGGCGCTCCCGGTGGGAGCGCCCAACGCTGCGCTCCCGTCAGGTCGAGGGGAGCGCAAACAGCCGCCCGGTCCGGATCCTCAGCGCCACGGTGTCGCCGCGCGCCACGGGAACGTCCAGTCCCACATCGGCCTCGACCGGCGGCAGATCGTCGGCGAGCCGGATCTCCAGGCGGCGGCTGGCCGAGGCCCGGGTGATGGCGGTGACCGTGCCGGTCGCCGTCCCGGCTCCCGGGGCGACCACATCGACGTCGCTGCTGCGCAGGAAGAGCGCGGCCGGGCCGCCGGACGCTCCGGCCGGGGCCGGTCCGAGCGCGATCCCGCCGGCGCGGATGAAACCGTCCGCCACCGTCACATCGAGCCTTACGGCCTGGCCGACGAAGCCGGCGACGAAGGCATTGGCCGGGCGGTCGAGGATGTCGTCGGGTGATCCCAGCTGTTCCAGACGGCCGCGATTGAGGATGGCGACGCGGTCGGCAAGCTCGACGGCCTCCTCCTGATCGTGGGTCACGAAAACCGTGGTGTGGCCGGTACGCTGGTGGATGTCACGCAGCCAGCGCCTGAGGTCCTTGCGCACCTGGGCGTCGAGCGCGCCGAAGGGCTCGTCGAGAAGCAGCACCCGCGGCTCCACGGCAAGGGCCCGGGCGAGCGCCACGCGCTGGCGCTGGCCGCCGGAGAGCTGGCCGGGAAAGCGCTTGCCGATGCCGGGCAGCTGGACGAGCTCGAGGAGCTCCTCGACGCGCCGGCGGATCTCGTCGCGCGGCGGACGCAGGGCTCGCGGGCGGACGGTCAGGCCATAGGCGATGTTGTCGGCGACGCTCATATGGCGGAACAGGGCATAGTGTTGGAAGACGAAGCCGACCTTGCGGTCCTGCACGCGCAAGCCCGTCGCGTCCTCGCCGCCGAAATGGACCGAGCCGGCGGTCAGGGGTTCGAGGCCCGCAATGGCCCGCAGCAGCGTCGTCTTGCCGGAACCCGAGGGTCCTAGCAGCGCCAGAAGTTCGCCCGGGCGGATGTCGAGGTCGATGCCGTCCAGCGCCTTCGACCCGCCGAAATCCTTGGCGACGCCGCGGACGGCGATGGCCGTGGCGGCCGTCTCAGTGTCGGCCCTTGCCGGCGAGCGCGTCGCCGTATCGCCATTCGAGGAGGGACTTTGCACCGAGCGTGACCAGCGCGAGGAGGGCGAGGAGGGTGGCAACCGCGAAGGCGCCAACGAAATTGTACTCATTGTAGAGGATCTCCACATGGAGCGGCATGGTGTTGGTCAGGCCGCGGATATGGCCTGAGACGACGGCGACGGCGCCGAACTCGCCCATGGCGCGGGCGTTGCAGAGCAGGACCCCGTAGAGCAGGGCCCAGCGGATGTTCGGCAGCGTCACGGTGAGGAAGGCCTTGAGCCCCGAGGCGCCAAGGGTGAGCGCCGCTTCCTCCTCGGCCGTGCCCTGTTCCTGCATGAGCGGAATGAGTTCGCGGGCAATGAAGGGCAGCGTCACGAAGGTCGTCGCCAGCACGATGCCCGGCAGGGCGAAGATGATCTTGATGTCCCAGGCCGAGAGATACGGTCCGAGCAGGCCGTGGCTGCCGAAGACCAGCACGAAGACCAGGCCCGAGACCACCGGAGAGACCGAGAAGGGCAGGTCGATGAGCGTGATGAGCAGGCTCTTGCCCGGAAACTCGAACTTGGCGATGGCCCAGGCGGCGGCGACGCCGAAGACGAGATTGGCCGGCACGGTGATGGCCGCGACGGTGAGCGTCAGCGTCACCGCCGACCAGGTGGCCTCATCATCGAAGGCGGCGAGCGCCGCCTGGGGACCCTTGCGCAGTGCCTCGGCGAAGACCGCCGCCAGCGGCAGCAGCACGACGAGGGCGAGGAAAGCGACCGCCAGGAGGATGAGCAGCCAGCGGACGGGCGCGGGCTCCTGGAGCGGCGACCGGAAGCCGGCGTTGGGCGCGTCAGACATGGCCGTAGCGCCTCAGGCACCAGGCCTGCACGAGATTGATGGCGAGGAGGCTGGTGAAGGAGATGGCCAGCATCACCACGGCGATGGCGGTGGCGCCGACATAGTTGAACTCCTCCAGCTGCACGATGATCAGCAGCGGCGCGATCTCCGAGACGAAGGGCATGTTGCCGGCGATGAAGATCACCGAGCCATATTCGCCGACCGCGCGGGCGAAGGCGAGGGCGAAGCCCGTCAGCACGGCCGGGACCAGCGCCGGCAGGATCACGCGGAGGATGGTCTGGGCGCGGCTCGCCCCGAGCGTCGCGGAAGCCTCCTCCACCTCCCGGTCGAGATCCGCCAGGACCGGCTGCACGGTCCTCACCACGAAGGGCAGGCCGATGAAGACCAGCGCCACGAAGATGCCGGAGGGCGTGAAGGCGATGCGGATGCCGAAGAGGTCGTTCACCAGCGCGCCGACCCAGCCATTGGTGGCGTAGATGGCGGCGAGCGCGATGCCGGCAACCGCCGTCGGCAGGGCGAAGGGCAGGTCGACCATGGCGTCGAGGATGGCGCGCCCGGGAAAGCGGTAGCGGGTGAGGACCCAGGCGACGACGAGGCCGGCGACCGCGTTCAGCGCGGCCGCCGCCAGCGACAGGTAGAAGCTCGTCTCAAGCGCCGCGCGCACCCGCGGCGAGGCGGCCACGGCCACCAGCCCGCTGACGCCAAGCCCCGAGGCGCGCCAGACCAGCACGGAGAGCGGGATCAGCACGATCAGCGAGAGATAGGCGAGCGCGAAGCCGAGCGTCGGCCCGAAGCCGGGCAGGGCGCTCGGCCTGCGTCGCGGCAGCCCCAGGGCAGGAAGGGCGGCGGCCGTCATCGCGTCGCGGCGCCGGGGCGGTAGATCTGGTCGAAGCTCGCCCCGTCGGCGAAGTGCTCCTTGTGCGCCTTGCCCCAGCCGCCGAACTGCTGGTCGATGGTGACGAGCTTCAGCTGCGGGAACCGCGCGATGTCGGCCGGATCGGCCGCCTCGGGGTTGATCGGCCGGTAGAAGTTCCGCGCGATGATCTTCTGCGCCTCGGGGGTGTAGAGGAACTCGAGATAGGCCTGGGCCACGGCGCGCGTGCCGCGCTTGTCGACCACCTGGTCGACCACGGCCACCGGCGGCTCGGCGAGGATGGAGAGCGAGGGCGTGATGATGTCGAACTTGTCGGCGCCAAATTCCTGCACCGACAAATAGGCCTCGTTCTCCCAGGCGATCAGCACGTCGCCGAGATTGCGCTGGACGAAGGTGGTGGTGGCCCCGCGCGCGCCGGTGTCGAGGACGGGGACGTTCTTGAAGAGGGCGGCGATGAAGTCCTTGGCCTTCGCCGCGTCGCCATTGCTGCGCGCGAGCTCGTAGGCCCAGGCCGCCAGATAGTTCCAGCGGGCGCCGCCGGAGGTCTTGGGGTTCGGCGTGATGACGCTGATGCCGGGTTTGACGAGGTCGTCCCAGTCGCGGATGCGCTTCGGATTGCCCTTGCGCACCAGCAGAACGATGGTCGAGGTGTAGGGCGAGGCGTTGTTCGGCAGGCGGCTCTGCCAGTTCGGCGCGATCTTGCCGCCGTTCTCCACGATCGCGTCGATGTCGCCGCCGAGAGCCAGCGTGACGACATCGGCCTCAAGCCCGTCGATGACCGAGCGCGCCTGGCGTCCCGAACCGCCATGCGAGGTCCGGATCGTCACCTGCTGGCCGGTCTTCTCGCGCCAGTGCCTGGCGAAGGCCTCGTTGAGGAAGCGGTAGAGTTCGCGCGTCGGATCATAGGAGACGTTGACGAGGGTGACGGGGGCCTGGGCGCGAACCGGGCGCGACGCGCCGATGAGGGCGGCGGTGCCGGCAGCGCCGGCGCCATAGGCGAGGAGGGCTCGTCGCGACAGGGCGGGGACGTGGCGGGTCATGGGGCCTCCGAATGACGTTTCTGCCTTCAAGAGCATGACAAAGCGGTCCCATGATCAACCGGGATTTGGGCAGAAAAGAGAAAAAAGATCCGCGTTTCCGCAGATAAGGCCGTAGTAAAGGAAAATTCCTCTCACGCACTCGTGCGGGGCAAACCACTCTCCCTCATCGCCTCTCCGGGCGCCCTCGATCGGCCTCGCGCCGCGCCGCGACGGGGATGAACCGTTCCCGACGGGCGGCTAATCGTGACAAATCGGAGAAGAATCTCCCTCTTTGGGCCAGTTCGGACGTCGCGCGGCAGGAGGATTCTCATCTCCGCGGCGCGGCTGGAAGGGAAGAAGAGTCTCCCTCGCGCAGGCTTCGCCGAAGCTGGTTCTTATTTCACGCGCATATCTTCTAAGCCGTTGTCTCATATCGACATTCAGGCGTAGTTCCAGGCCCCGGACACGCCGCAGACCCGACCATGGCCCCCGCAAAGCAAAAAATTCTCCTCCCCGCCATTCTGCTCGCCAACGATCTGCTCGATGGCGATGTGGTCTTCTGGACCGAGCAGGGCTGGTCGATCGATCCGGCTCAGGCTCTCGTCGCCCGTGACGTGGCTGCGGCGGAAAGGCTGCAGCAGGTCGCCGCGGAGGCGCTGGCGCGCGGGGCCGTGGTCGACGCCTATCTGGTCGACGTGGCGCTGCGCGAGGATGGCCTGCCTGTCCCCAACCATTTCCGCGAGCGGTTCAAGATCGCCGGGCCGTCCATCCGCCCCGACCTCGGCAAGCAGGCCGCCTTCGCTCATCTGCGCGGGAGGGCCTGATGTACCGCTACGACCAGTTCGACGAGGCCTTCGTTCGCGAGCGCGTGGCCCAGTTCCGCGGCCAGGTCGCGCGCCGCATCGACGGTTCTCTGACCGAGGACGAGTTCAAGCCGCTGCGCCTGAAGAACGGCGTCTACCTGCAGCTCCACGCCTACATGCTGCGGATCGCCATTCCCTACGGCACGCTGTCGTCCGTGCAGCTCCGTCAGCTCGCGCTGATCGGCGAGCGCTACGACCGCGGCTATGGCCATTTCACCACGCGGCAGAACCTGCAGTTCAACTGGCCGAAGCTGCGCGACATCCCCGACATCCTCGACCTGCTGGCCGATGTCGGGATGCACTGCATCCAGACCTCCGGCAATTGCATCCGCAACACTACCGCCGACCATTTCGCCGGCGCCGCAGCCGATGAGGTGGAGGATCCCCGTCCCACCGCCGAGCTGATCCGGCAGTGGTCGACCATGCATCCCGAGTTCGATTACCTGCCGCGCAAGTTCAAGATCGCGGTGACCGGCGCTGCGCGCGACCGCGCGGCCATCCGCGCCCATGACATCGGCATCCAGGTGGTCCGCCATCCCGTCAGCGGCGAGGTGGGCTACCGCCTCTTTGTCGGCGGTGGCCTTGGCCGTACCCCGATGATCGGCAAGCTGGTGCGCGACTTCCTGCCCAAGGCGCATCTGCTCGCCTATCTGCAGTCGCTGATGCGCGTCTACAATCTCGAGGGACGGCGCGACAACAAGTACAAGGCGCGGGTCAAGATCCTCGTCCACGAGATCGGCATCGAGGAGTTCCGTGCCCGCGTCGAGGCGGAGTTCGCAGCGCTCGATCCCGCCGCGATCGCCGCCGACCCGGAAGAGGTCGCCCGCATCGAGGCCTATTTCGCCCCGCCGGCCTTCGTGTCGCTGCCGGAGACGAGCCAGCGGCTCGCCGCCGACCGCGCCCGCAATGCCGCCTTCGACCGCTGGGTCGAGACCAACACCTTCCCGCACCGCCAGCCCGGCTATGCGGCCGTCACGGTGTCGCTGAAGCCGGTGGGCGGCGTGCCGGGTGATGCCACGAGCGACCAGATGCGCACCGTCGCCGACCTCGCCGATGCCCATTCCTTCGGCGAGATCCGCGTTTCCCACCACCAGAACCTCATCCTGCCGCATGTGCGCCAGGACGAGCTCCACGCCCTGTGGACGGGCCTCGTCGCGGCCGGCCTTGCCGAGGCCAATGCCGGTCTCATCACCGACATCATCGCCTGCCCGGGCCTCGACTACTGCGCGCTCGCCACCGCCCGCTCCATCCCCATCGCACAGGCCATTTCCCGCCGCTTCGGTTCGGCGGATCGCCAGCGCGAGATCGGCGAGCTCGGCATCAAGATCTCCGGCTGCATTAATGCCTGTGGCCATCACCATGTCGGCCATATCGGCATTCTCGGCCTCGAGAAGTCCGGCCAGGAGAGCTACCAGGTGACGCTCGGCGGCGATGCCACCGAGAACGCCGCCATTGGCCAGCTGCTCGGCCCCGGCATCACCGCCGCCGAGGTGCCCGACGCCATCGAGCGGCTCGTGGCGGTCTATCTGGCCCACCGGCACGACGGCGAGACCTTCGCCGAAGCCGTGCGCCGGCTCGGCATCGAGCCCTTCAAGGCGGGCTTCCTGGCCTCCCAGCCTGCGGAGGCCGCCCATGCCGCTGCTTGATGCCAACGGTTATCGCGCTGACCCGTGGATCCGCATCGCCGCCGGTGAGCCGGC